>PWSL01000213.1 GCA_003563255.1 Desulfonatronospira sp.
AAATAACATACCCTTTCTTTATTTGTATCTGTTTAGAGGAAAGCAGGGGACAGGCACTCCGGGACCCACTTGAGCATCATTTTGTGCATAAAATATCTTATTTTTTTTGGACAAGTGGGTCCCGGAAGAGCCAGTCCCCATGCCACATGCAAAGCGCTAAACAGATACCTTTATTTTTTCAACTAACTGTGGAAACAGGAAATCAATATGGAAAATTTTCAATCCGCCAGGATACTTGTTGTTGACGATGATCGCAGTACCCTGGATTTTATCGTATTTCACCTGGAAAACGCTGGTTACCAGGTATTTAAGGCCGATACCGGGCAACAGGCCATGGATATCGTCGGCAGGGAACGTCCTGAAATAATTCTGCTGGATGTTTACCTCCCGGATGAAATAGGCCTGGAGCTGTGTTCCAGGATCAAGTCCGAGCCGGCGTTTAACGATCCAAGTGTGATTATAATGTCTGCCTGGGCTCCCAGGAGTGAAATGGCCGAAACCCTTGCCCGGGGGGCGGACGACTATATTGTCAAGCCCATCGATCCTAAAGAGCTTCTGCCCATGATCAAGGCCCGCATCAAGGCCAGGCAGGCACAGCAGGAACTGCGGCAGCAGGGCAGGTCTTTGCACTTGATCCTGGACAGCATCCAGGAGATGATGCTTTACATGGACAAGGGATACAATATTCTCTGGGCCAACAGGGCTGCTCAGGATAATATAGGTAAGGATTTCGCACAAATATCCGGCAGGACCTGCCATGAAATACTGCGCAGCGCTGATACTCCATGCCAGGACTGTCCTGTCCAGGATACTTTTGTCTCCGGCCGGCCATCCAGCGGCCGGGTGAGTTTTAATGACGGCAGGTACTGGTACAACAACGGCTACCCCATGCAGGATTCAGCAGGTGGCCATGCCGGGGTGGTGCTCATGTCCCTGGACATCACCCAGCAGGAGAAAAGCAGGCAGAAATGCGAGTACATGGCCATGTACGATTCCCTGACCGGACTTGGCAACAGGAACCTGTTTATGGACAGGCTGGAACATGTCCTGTCCCAGGCCAGGCGTTACGGCAATTTTGTCGGCATGCTTTACCTGGATCTTGACGGGTTCAAGGAGATAAACGACAGGCTGGGACATGCAGCAGGTGATGAGGTCCTCGTGGAAACCGCCAGGCGCATCAAGAGCTGTCTAAGGGAATCCGATATTCCGGCCAGGCTTGGAGGGGACGAGTTCGCAGTAATACTGCCCCAGATGAAAAGCCCCAGGGAAGCAGAAGAAGTAGCGGGCAAAATTTTGGAAAAGTGGAGCCCGCAGTTTGATACCAGCGCTGGAAAGGCTGTGAATATGAACATAAGTGCGGGACTGGCGGCATTCCCGGAACATGGCGATACCCTGGACCGCCTGGTGAATACCGCGGACAAGGCCATGTACCAGGCCAAAAAGACAAAAGGCCCGTCATTTGTCTGGGCCGGAGAAATACAATAATTGAACATAACCTCTCTGGCTTGCAAACATAAATGCCTGAAAAGGAAGAAGATATGCAAGAAGAAAAGCCGTTACCTTGGACTGTTGAACCTCTCTTTGTGGGCAGGCAACCGGTGTTCAATGCCAAAAAGAGACTGCAGGGGTATGAACTCTTTTACCGCTCGGATGAAGAATCCGCCGGGGCTGTGTTCAGCAACCCGGAAGACGCGACCCTGAGTGTGATTCAGGCTTCCTACGTATCCCCTTTTTTGAACATGAAGGGGGAGAAATTCATCATGGTCAACTTTTCCTACGAGGCCATTGTGCACAACGCCCCTTATGCCCTTCCCCCCCAGAACACCATAGTCAAAATTACAGGCCATACCCCGGGTGGCCATGAGCTGGAGCAGGCCCTGGCCGAGCTCAAGAAAGACGGATACCGTATCGCCGTGGACGGAAAGCCAGGGGAGATCAGCAGATGGAGGGACCTGGCGGATATTTTCATCCTGGATGCCGGGGTGGCCGGCGAGGGACTGCAGGAGATTGACACAAGCGATGTTGCGGTCATGGCCAAGCGCATAGAGGACGTGGAAACCTTCCAGAAGCTGCAGGAAAAAAACATCAGTTATTTTCAGGGATATTTCTTTAAAAGGCCCGAGACTCTCAAAGGAGCCAACCTGTCCACGCATCAGATCATGCGCCTCAAGATTTTCCAGGTGCTGCAGCAGGAGGAGCCTGATCTGGATGAACTGGCCTCTCTGCTGGAAAAGGAGGTCTCCCTGACTTACAGGCTGCTTCGCTACGTCAATTCTGCCAGCTTCGGCATGCTGACCCCCATCAAGACCATCCGGCGGGCCCTGACCTATGTGGGTTTTAAAAACCTGAGGACTTTTCTGCAGCTGTGCCTGCTGCGGGACGTCACCCCCCAGAGTAAACCCTCTGAACTTCCCTTTGCCGCCGCCCTGAGGGGAAGGTTTCTGGAGCTTATGGTTTTTCCCACCAAAGATGAGTGGCCCCAGCCGGATGCCCTTTTCATGCTGGGACTTCTGTCGCTTCTGGATGCTGTTTTCGACATGCCCATGGAAAACGTGGTCCAGGACCTGCCTATTGACGAGGACATAAAAAAGGCCCTGTGCCGGGAGGAGAGCTTCTATCTTCCCTGGCTTGACCTGGCCATAGCCTTTGAAAAAGGTGACTGGGAAAATGTCGATGCCCTGGTGTCCCAACTGGGCCTGCACCCCAGGAAAGTGGCCATGTCCTATTCCTGGGCCATGGGCTGGGCCAGGGACTTTTTTGAATACAGCCTGTGATCCGCCGATACACAACTTGTGAGACCACCTGATGCTCAAGACCTGCACTGCAATGTATCTGTTTAGCGCTTTTAAGGAAAGCAGGGGACAGGCACTCCGGGACCCACTTGAGCATCATTTTGTGCTTAAAATATCTCATTTTCTGGGACAATCACGCCTCAGGCGTGACGGAAGAGCCAGTCCCCCTGCCACATGCAAAGCGCTAAACAGATACACTGCAATAATCATCTTTTACCTTGTGCTCATGACTTGCGGTGCAGGTCATATCTACGCGGATTCACACCACCTGCCGGGATTTGAAGACCTCTTTGAAAAGCACGGCTCAG
This sequence comes from Desulfonatronospira sp., assembly GCA_003563255.1. Taxonomy (GTDB): domain Bacteria; phylum Desulfobacterota; class Desulfovibrionia; order Desulfovibrionales; family Desulfonatronovibrionaceae; genus Desulfonatronospira. Next base: position 3,101 of record PWSL01000213.1, read on the forward strand.
TCATGCTGGTAATCGACAGCGACACCGGCTACATTAAAAGGGCCAACCAGGCTGCGCTGGATTTCTACGGCTACAGCGCCCAGGAACTTGGCGACATGAAGATCCAGGACATAAACGTTTTGTCCGCCAGTGAAGTACAGGAGGAAATGCGCCGGGCAACCCTTCAGGACAGAAACTATTTTCAGTTTACCCACCAGATTGCCACCGGGGAAGAAAGGTCGGTGGAGGTTTATTCCTGGCCTTACTCAACTGATGAAGGCAATTACCTTTACTCCATCATCCATGATGTAACCCCCAGGATCGAGGCTGAAAAAGCCCAGCAGTTTTTTTTGTTTCTGGGCATAACCACGGTTCTGGTCGCTATAATCGCCCTGCTCATGAAGTACATATACAGCAGCAGGGCCGCAGCCTCCAGGCTGCGGCAAAGCGAGGAGAAACTAAGCGCCATCTTCAAGGCGGCCCGCAACGTAGGCCTGGTAGTGACGGACATGCAGTCAGTGGTCCAGGAGTTCAGTCCGGGTGCGGAAAAGATATTCGGATATTCCAGGGATGAGATCCTGGGCGGAAACGTCGGGGTTCTGCACCTTGAGGATGAGTTAAGCAGGTTTCCGGAATACATTGCCCGGCTTTATGAGCAGCAGGAGGGCTTTTCAGTGGAGACCAGGCTGGTGAGAAAATCCGGGGAAATTTTTCCAGCACTGCTTACCTTTGAACCCTACTGCGATGACAAAGGCAGCATGGTGGGCACTCTCGGGGTTACCCTGGACATAACCGAGAGGAAAAAGGCCGAAGAAGCCCTGAGTAAGAGCGAGGAAATGTTTCGCCAGATGGCGGACAACATGGGCGAAGTCTTCTGGCTGCGCTCCGGAGACAACAGCCGGATGCTCTACGTCAGTCCTTCCTTTGAAAAGGTTTTCGGCAGGAGCCGTCAGGACCTCTACCATGATCCCAACTGTTTTGTGGATATGGTGCACGGGGATGACAGACCTGCCGTTCTAAGGGAGCTGGACAGGGAAGTATCCGGTAATGAAGATGCCTCCTTCAATATGGAATACCGCATTGTCCGCCCCGATGGGGAAATTCGCTGGGTGTGGGCCAGATCTTTTCCTGTCCGGGATGCTCAGGGAGTTATCATCCGGTATACCGGAATTGCAGTGGACATCACCCGCATCAAGGAGGCTGAAAACGAGTTCAAGGCCCTGTCCCGGGAATACGAGACAGTCTTCAATGGTACCAGCGACGCACTGTTTCTGGTGCAGGTACTGGGGGAAGAAAGCTTCAGGTTTATACGCAACAACCTGACTCATGAGCAGCTCACCGGGCTGACCATGGAAGTCATTCAGGGCAGGACCCCGCAGGATGTCCTGGGCCGGGACCTGGGGGGGCAGGTTTCCAGGAATTATCAGCGATGCGTGCAGGCCAGGGCTCCCATTTCCTACGAGGAAACCCTTGATCTTCCCGGGGGAGAGCGGGTCTGGTTCACCACCCTGACCCCGGTTTTTGAAAACGGAGATATTTCTTACATTGTGGGTTCTGCCCAGGATATCACCGAGCGCAAGAATGCGGAGATAGAACTGTACCAGGCCAAGGAACAGGCCGAGAAAGCCAGCATGGCCAAGAGCGAATTTCTGGCCAATATGAGCCATGAGATACGCACCCCCATATCGGGCATAATCGGTGCCCTGGATATGCTCGCCTCAGAAAGTGCCGACCAGAGGCGTAAAGACCTGGTGGATATGACCCTGGAGTCGGCCAGGTCCCTGGAGCAGATAATCAACGATATCCTGGACCTGTCCAAGGTAGAGGCGGGCAAGCTGGACCTGGTTTACGAAGATTTTTCTCTGAGATCCCTGCTCAGGCGGGTGCTTGGGCTGTATTCCATCCAGGCCCGGAATCAGGGCATTGCACTCAAGGTGGATGCAGATTCCCGGCTTCCGGAATATGTCTGCGGGGATGCCCACCGCCTGGAGCAGGTCCTGCGCAACCTGGTGAGCAATGCAGTCAAGTTTACCCAGGCAGGGCATGTGCTCATCCGGGTCAAAGCCATGGACATGGATGAGCACAAGGCCACTGTAGAGTTTCAGGTGGAGGACAGCGGCGAAGGGATTTCCGGGGAGTTTTTGCCCAGGCTTTTCGACAGCTTTACCCAGGCGGATATAACCTACGGCAAGAAGCACCAGGGAAGCGGACTGGGTCTGGCCATATCCCAGAGACTGGTTCAGATGATGGGCGGGGAGATCCAGGTGCAGAGCACGCCGGGCCGGGGAAGCGTATTTTCGTTTGCTCTGACCTTGGGGATCAGCAGGGTGGAAGACAAGAAGGCCAAAGAGCTGGAAGATCGGTCCGCCGAGCCTGGTATTTCCAGTCCTTTGTCCATCCTGGTGGTGGAGGATGTAGAGCTTAACCGGGAATACATGGGCTATCTTCTGGAAAGCAGGGGACACAGGGTACAGTTCGCCTCCAACGGTGAAGAAGCAGTCAGTGCCTTTGAACCGGGCAGATTCGACCTGATTCTCATGGACATCCAGATGCCCGGCATAGACGGGCTGGAGGCCACCAGGAGAATCAGGAGCATCGAGGGGGAAAGGCTTGGAGAAAGGGGCATGGAGCATGGAGCCCCAGTGAAACCCCTGTCTACGACAGGGAGCCCTTTGGGCTGTTTCACGGGGCAGGCAGGGGGCATGGAGAATGGGGAAAGAGGTGGGACGCTGGATGTCGGGTCCCGGGATTCGGCCAGGGTTCCCATTATCGCCCTGACAGCCTATGCCATGCCCGGAGACAGGGAGAAGTTTCTGGAAGAAGGCATGGACGGGTATGTTTCCAAGCCTGTGGATCCATCAAAGCTTCTGCAGGAGATATCCGGCCTGGCGGTCCCGGGAGGCGGCGGGGTTCTTCAGGGAGATCAGTCCGGGACTCAGGAGCCGGAAACGAAAAAAGGGGACATGGTCCCGGATTTTATAAGCAGGGAAGACCTGGATAAGCGCTATGCCGGGCACGTGGATTTCTGGTCCGGGATGTTTCAGCGGTTTTTGCAGGAAGAACTGCAGCAATACAGGGAGAACCTCCAGGATGCCGTGGACAGGCAGGACATGGATGCAGTCTCCAGCCTGGGACACAAGCTGAAAGGGGCCCTGGGCACCCTGTGTGTCGCCGGGGCGGCACAAAAGTCCAGTGAGCTGGATCTGGCAGCCAGGGAAAAGGACCTGGAAGGGGTCAGCCGGGCCTGGGAAGAGCTTTTGCAGGAACTGCATAAACTCCTGGAATACCGGGACCAGGGTAATCAGGACTAACTTATCACTACAGCGAAACTTATTTATTCACCTCCGGGGACTGGCTCTCCCCGAACTTATTTTTAAAACCTGTCAATCATCCTTCAGAAAAATAAGTGCGGGGGTGCCTGTCC
>PWSL01000294.1 GCA_003563255.1 Desulfonatronospira sp.
AAGACCCTGGTTGAATCCTTTCAGGGCAGCTGTCGCTGCATTCAATCACGCCACAGGCGTGACAGGACCCGCAAGGAAAAGGCATCAGCCGCTTGCGCGGCGGGGAGAGCACCTGAGCTTAGTGTCCAAAAATGAAACAGTCCCAGTGCCAAGTAAAAGGCCCGGGGACAGTCCCCCGCAGGGCTGTACTGATACAAATTACTTTTTCTTGGCTGCGCGTTTGGAAGCCTTGATGGGGTTGATTTTCACCTCGCCTTTTTTATCAAACGTAGCCTGCACGTGCGTGGCGAAATTGCAGACATTATGTTCCCATTTTATGGTCGGTTCAGGATAACTTATGCAGTAGGTTTGCCCCCCGAATTCATGAACCCGGTCACACCCATTGCATTTTTCAACTATCGGGTGGCAGCCTCCCTGTTTGTAGGAGCACCCTTTTACAGTCATGAAAGTGCAGTTCACTCCTTTTTTTATGGTATCGCACTGCATGCTCATATAGACCTCCATGTCCGCATCCTGCGGATTTTGCTATTAATGTATCTGTTTAGTGGCTTAGTGAACATTTCAAACCAACATGTTGGTCGTTAAAATCGGTTCCTGGTTCTTCGTGCATGGGTATCTGTTTAGCGCTTTGCATGTGGCATGGGGACTGGCTCTTCCGGCACTTATTTTTATTGAACAAGAAACAGATTAGAAAAATAAATGATGTGACTGCAAAAAATCACTTTTGCAGTCACATACGTCAGAGATCAGACGTCAGATGTCAGTAAAATCAAAGAGTTATGTAGATTGTTGATTTCTGAATTATTCAATTTCTCGACTTTTTGCAGGTGCATCATAAATGCCGGGAGAGCAAGACCCGTGCCACATGCAAAGCGCTAAGCAGATACCAGATAATAAGAAAAATGGCCACATCATCATGACATGGCCATTGAATTAAACAAAGGCTGTTCACATAATCAGCAGGAAGAGCAGGTTGAAGAACATCCTCCTGCATTTGCCTGCAGACTCGATTTTATTATAAAACCGCCTTCAGTCATATCCAGTTGAATTGGAGCTACAGTTTCCATGAGATTTCTGTCCACTAGAAATTGAAAGCCCTTCAAATCATAGATATTGTCGTTATCTTTTTGCTCATCCAGAGCAAGAGCCAGTCTGGGGCCGCCTCAACCTGCTGCCAGGTAAACCCTTATTGGGGCTTTTTCCTGGGTCTCAAAAAACCTGTCCAATTGCACCTTGGCAGTGTCGCTCAACTCAAACATAATATACTATGCCTCCTTGTTTTGAAAAAAGAGAAATATAGTTTTTTTGACTTTTGAAGTCAACCATCTTCATGGCTTCCTTCCACGCAGACAAATAAGATCATATCAGTATGTTGTCAAAAACTTTTTTTCGTAATTATCCTTACAACGACACTTATTTGTGCCTCAAGAGCACTGGCTCTTCCGGCACCCCCAGAATGGTTACAAATGCTCTATCTGGAAATATTTGACACCTGGAGGTTATTTTTTTACTGGAAGCAAAAAATATGGGAGAGTTTTATGATTTTGATAAACGAGCATTACAACAAATTGACCGCTTCTTATCTTTTTGCCGACATCGCAAAACGCGTACAGACATTCCAGGATGAAAACCCGGACAAATCAATAATAAAGCTGGGCATAGGAGATGTCACCCTGCCTCTTCCCGCAGCCTGTGTCCAGGCCATGCACAGGGCCGTGGACGAGATGGCTGACCCCGGGTCATTCAGAGGTTACGGACCGGAGCAGGGCTACGATTTCCTGAGGGAAAAGATCGCCCGGCATGATTTCCAGGAACGCGGGGCAAAGATCACCCCTGACGAGATTTTTATCAGCGACGGGGCCAAGTGCGACACAGGAAATATCCAGGAAATTTTCAGCACAGACACCAGGGTTGCAGTGCCGGACCCTGTTTACCCCGTATACGTGGACACCAACGTTATGGCCGGCAGGACCGGGGAAATGCAGGGTGGCCGCTATGAGGGACTCATCTACCTGGAATGCACCCCGGAAAACGGCTTCATCCCTGATCTGCCCCGGGAACAGGCGGACCTGATATACCTGTGCTACCCCAACAATCCCACCGGCGCAGGCATCTCAATGCAGGAGCTGCAGAAATGGGTGGACTACGCCCGGGACAAAAAGGCCCTGATCCTTTTTGACGCAGCTTACGAGGCCTTTATCCGTGATGATGCCATGCCCCGCAGTATTTTTGAAATCCCCGGGGCCAGAGAATTGGCCATCGAATTCAGGAGCTTTTCCAAGACCGCCGGCTTCACCGGAACCAGGTGTGCATATACTGTTGTTCCCAGAGACTGCCGGGCCTATGACAGCCAAGGCCGAAAGACCATGGTCCATCCCCTGTGGAACAGGAGGCACAATACCAAGTTCAACGGGGTAGCCTACCCTGTTCAGCGCGCTGCAGAAGCGGTCTACAGTCCGGAAGGGCAGGTTCAGGTAAAAAACAATATCGACTATTACCTCAGTAACGCCGGAATTATCCTCAAGGCCATGCAGGATCTGGGCTACAAATGCACGGGAGGTAAAAACTCTCCTTATATCTGGATCCAGAGCGGCGCGGATTCCTGGAGCCTTTTCGACTCACTTTTAAACAAGGCCGGCGTGGTGTGTACACCGGGGACGGGTTTTGGCCCCTGCGGACAGGGCTTTATCCGGATAAGCGCCTTCAACAGCCTGGAGAATGTTCAGGAAGCCATGCAGAGGATCAGCAAAGCCCTGTCATAGACTCTAAAGCAAAGGGCTGAAGATTTTGACCACTCCCTCGGTCATCCTTTTGTATACCGGCCGTCTTGACCACCAGGCCAGACCGGCTGTAAATGAGTTCTTTTTATAGTCCTCTACCAGCATACTCAGTTCGTAGCTGAACTGCTGGTCAAAAACTATGCTCACCAGTTCCATGTTGAGATAGAAAGAGCGGATGTCAAAATTGGCCGAGCCCACGATGGCCAGGGAGTGATCCATAGCGATGATTTTTGCATGCAGCATCCCATCCTGGAAAAGATGCACATTGCCCCCGTTATTCAGGACAACCCCGCAGTAGTAGGCGCTGGCCTGATCCACAAGGAGATGATCGCTTCTGTCGGGGACAATTATATCCACTTGAACACCCCGGGCCGAAGCCAGCCTCAAAGCCGTAATCAGGCCTTCATTGGGAATGAAGTAAGGTGAAACCACCGAGACCTTGCGCTGAGCAGAATTAATGGCCTGGATAAGCAGATCCTGGAACCCGTAGGTGGGCCTGTCCGGCCCCGTGGGCACCACCTGTACCGCGGCCGTGCCCTCGCTGATAGAAGGCGGATAAATATCCGGGTCTTCCAGCATCTCCTGGGTCTCGTAAAACCAGTCTTCTACAAACACCGACTGCAGTTGCCTGACGGTAGGGCCCTGCACCCGGGTCATGACGTCATGCCATTGTCCGGCCTTTTTGTGACCGAACTCGGGATCGACAATATTCTGGGAGCCCGTATACCCCACCTGACCGTCAATGACCGCCAGCTTCCGGTGATTGCGGATATCCAGTCGGGCCAGCCGCATTCTTAGGGGATTGGCAGGAAGGGCACTGTGTACCTGTACCGCATGATCCTGCATCCATCTGCCCAGGCCGGAAAACATGCCCGCTGATCCAACGGCATCCGCCAGAACCCTGCAGGTAACACCTCTGCCGGCCGCCTCAGCCAGGGCCCGGGCGACTCTTTGCCCTGTAAAATCGTCCCTGAATATATAGAAAAGCAGGTGCACATGGTGTCTGGACCGCAGTATATCCGCGGTCAGGGAATCAATGAATTCCTGGGTATCGGCGATGAGCTTCATGCGGTTGCTTCCAAGAAGCGGCAGACCCCCGTGCTTTTCAGCCAGGTGCACCAGGGTCTGGTGATCAGGATTGACCTGACACCCTTCAAAATTGGGCGTGGTCAGGTAACTGGAATTGGTCAGGTGAAAGTTTTTGTGTCTTTTTATGCGGCGCGACAGCCTTGGACGGCTCAGACCGTGCTCTTCAAGGAGTAGATAAAGGATAAGCCCCGGCCAGGGCATTAAAAAAATCACTGCAAGCCAGGCCAGGCATGTGGAGGGATTTTCCTGGCGCATTCCGATTACCGGAATCATCCCCAGGCGGATAACCCACCCTCCAAGACTCCAGATCATGGATTCCGCCAGCATCACTGGAACTCACTCGGATTGAGGTTAGTCAATTTTCATGCAACTATGCATCATGGTACCGATTACCGGAGTAAGAGCAAAGACAAAGTTTGCTGGATAGTCACCCTTTCATCAGGAAACGGATTTAAGTCTGCCCATATTTTTGTATGGGCAGGCATGCATAAGCTTCGATAACAGCTAAAAAAAAACCATCCCAGGGGACTCCCGGGATGGTTTTTGTAAACTATGGAAAACCCCTTTTAGAAGCGGGATTCTCTTTTAGGCTTGGCAACGTTGACCTTGATGTTGCGTCCACCGTAATCTTTGCCGTTGAGTGCTTCAATGGCTTCGTCGGCACCGTTTTCCATCTCCACAAAACCAAAACCACGGGAACGGCCGGTTTCACGGTCTTCGATGATTTTAGCAGAACTTACCTCTCCAAATTCGGCAAAGGAATCGCGGAGTTGGGCCTCGGTTGTGTTCCAGGGCAGATTGCCCACGTACAGATTGGTCATAAAAAAAAGCTCCTGAAAAAAAGTAAAATAAATAATCATCAGTCTCAGACTGCACCTTTTCAGCCTGACAACATAGACCAATGATCAACGCAACTGTCCTTATAGTCTCAGCGCGCGGGATATGCAAGCTTTTTTTTGCATTTTTTTATTTTTTTAAGGTAACAATATCAAGATGTTAATATATCAACTTGAGAGTTCAAAGTTCCTGGTTCTTCGTTCCTGGTTGAAAGAAATAAAGTCACTAAATTTGGCTAGATACCTGGTCTCCCCGAAAGACATGTTTATCTGCCAAAAAAGCCAATAAAAACATATTCTTATAAAAAAACTTTTGACTGTCCAGTTATCAGTCCCGGTTTATTTTGCCTTGTCATCAGGTGCTGCATGATTTAAGTTTAGTTATCAGCAGTGCTCCTGGGCGGTTGTCAACATATTCCTGCTTTTCTGAAGTTACATATTTACCGCATGTACACCAGGTGGTAACACATTAATGCTCTTCTCCAGCAGTTCAACCACAACGATTATGGCCCGTGTTCCAGACCCGGGCCCGGGAGAAAATTATGTCCGAGAATAAACCCCGACGGGAATTCCTGAAGGATTCCCTGAGAAAAGAGACAGATTTTTCACAGACTGATCAGAACAGGGGCGTGCCCGCTCCACCCATTCAGAAGCCCTATGACCCCTCTCTTTACAGGTTGTCTTTGAGCATGGAAAAAGAGTGGAAGAGTTACATAAAGGAGTTAAGCCTGGACAGGATAATAGCCAACCGCAAAAGCAGGAGAAAGTACTCGGACGAACCGCTGCAGATCCAGGAACTCTCTTTTCTGTTGTGGGCGACTCAGGGCATTCGAAAACAAAACAGAGATTATTCAGCCCTGAGGCATGTCCCCTCCGCCGGAGCCCGGCACAGCTTTGAAACCTATCTTTTCGCCCGCAATGTTCAAGGACTGGATCCGGCTCTTTACCGGTTCCTGCCCCTGGAAAACGAACTGGTGCTTGTGAAAACCATCCCCGGTATGACGGCAGAGCTGTCCCATGCTGCTTTCGGCCAGAAGTTCGTGGGCCTTGGGGCTGCAACCTTTGTATGGTCGTGCATACCCTACCGCATGGAGTGGAGGTACGGACCAACCGCCTACAGGGTCATCCTCATGGATGTCGGACATGTATGCCAGAACCTGTACCTGGCATGCGAGGCGATAGGAGCGGCCACCTGCGCCGTGGCCGCCTACGACCAGGAAGCCATGGATGAACTGGTGGGCCTGGATGGACAGGATGAATTCGCAGTCTATCTTGCACCGGTGGGCAAGGCACTGACAATTCCAGACCTGATCTGAATACCGTATACAGGACAGTTGATCACAACAGGTATGATTCTTGTTGCTTTTTAACTTTTTTTATAATACTGCTTATATGCATTGAAACATGATCGGCCCAGTGTTAACTGGAACCAGGCTGTGGACAGATATCAGCCAGAGTGTACAGGGCGGCTGTTATCCATGTTTTTGAATTGTTCCGACCTGTTTATTTCTCAACCACTGCCACGAGCATACTTCACGGCTAATAACTCAACATTTGGGATGTTATGAAAACCTGGCTTACTTCAATATTGGTCTGTCCGGCCTGCCTGCCCCTGGAAAAAGGCCTACAGCTGAAGGCGGACACTCAGGAAAATGACGATGTTTTTGAAGGAACCCTCAACTGCCCGGAATGCCTGAAAGAGTATCCCATCCGGGAAGGCATCGCCATGGTGCACCCGCAGCAGAACACACTTAAAGACTCCGGGTCTAAATATGAAA
>PWSL01000045.1 GCA_003563255.1 Desulfonatronospira sp.
CAATTGGGGACAGGCACCCCCGCACTTATTTTTATTACAAATGATCTTGGTTTTATTGGAAAAAATAAGTGCGGGGAGAGCCAGTCCCCGGAGGTTAATAATAAGTTTCGCTGTAGGGCTACTTAATCTGCCTGCCTTTGTCAGGTCAAATCTCACATCAAGCAACCTCTTGACCTTCTTTAGCCCTGAATGACATAAAATACCTGCTATCCGTGCTACTGATTTAATATATTTATCTTTTTATTGACACTTTCCTGAAATATGTATTACTTAATTACTTAAAGACTACAGCGACACTTTATTTAAGCTGAAAGGGGACTGGCTCTTTTGCCGCCGGATAGTCCGGCCGTTTTACGGTTTGAGGTCGGCAAAAGTGCCTGTCCCCGGTGGCCGAGGCGATAATTAACACAAAGTGTCGCTGTAGTGTTAATGAATCAGGGCAGGTTTTGAGCTTTCAATTCATTGCCTGCAGCCACCATCCAGCACCTTCAAAACTGCGACTGCAAGAAGTGCTTCTTGCCCAACAGGAGAATCAGCATGCTAAAAAAGGTTTTTTTGAATGCCGTCATGACCCTGGTCTTTCTTGGCTTTTGCCTGATCACTGTAAACCCGCTCCTGGCTGACGAACCACTGATTGTAGTTTCGCCCTGGAAGGGAAACTCACTGGATCCATCTGATTCAGGCTTTGTCTTCACCCGCATGGGTTGCCTGGAAACCCTGGTCACTTCTGACCGTCAGGGCGGCATATCCCCAAGACTGGCAGAGAAATGGGAGACCTCGGATGACGGGCTGACCTGGTTATTCCATCTCAGAAAAGATGCAATGTTTCACGACGGCACCCCTTTCAATGCCCGGGCCGCATCCAGGGCTCTAAACCACGCCCTGGACAAGGGAGCTTTCCAGGGAGTGGACATTGAAAAGATTGAACCGGAAGAGGAGCTGGTCCTTACCGTAAAAACCAGCACACCCTTTTCAGCTCTGCCATCTTTTCTGGCTCATTATTCCGGTGCGATCGGCGCACCGGCAATGTATGACCAGGAATTCGACCGGGTCATCGGCACAGGTATGTATGAACTGGCCTCGCATCAGGGGATGACTTACTTTGAATTCAGGGCTTTTGAAGATTACTGGGGAGACAGGGCCAACATTGAAAGGGCCGAGTACCGGGCCGTACCCAATGGAGAAACCAGAGCTCTTATGGCTGAATCCGGAGAAGCGCACATTTCCTTGACTCTTGCACCGGAAGCGGCTGCCAGACTGGACAGACTTCCAGAGATGGAAATCCACAGCGCTGCCCTGCCCAGAGTCCGCCTGATGAAACTCAACTGCTCTCTTGACCTTTTCAATGATCCCCGGACACGCCGGGCCCTGTCCATGGCCATAGACAGACAGGCTATAGCCGAGGCCCTTCTGGATAATCCTGATACGGCCTCAACTCAGCTGCTGCCCCCGGTTTCAGCGTGGCACAATAAAGAGGCCGGCGTTCCAGAACACTTTCTTTACGCCCCTGAAAAGGCGGCCAGGATGCTTGAACAAGCCGGCTGGGCCAAAGGCCCTGACGGTGTCCTGGTCAGGGATGGACAAAAATTCTCCTTCGAATTGATCACCTATTCGGCCCGTCCTTCCCTGCCCCTGGTGGCCCAGGCCATCCAGGCCCAGCTGAAGGAAGTGGGCATCGAAATGGATATCCTGGTTACTGAATCCGGAATGATCCCTCAGAGACATTCCGACGGAACCCTGGAGGCCGCTTTTCTGGCCAGAAATTACGGTCAGATTCCTGATGCCATAGCCACCATACTGGCTGATTTCGGACCTACAGACAAAAGAGGGGCCTGGGGAGCCATGGGCTGGGAGTCTGCTGAGCTGTACTCTCTGCTGGATGATTACATGAATGAATTTGACTTCGAGAAAGGCAGAGTCACTGGCTGGAGGATTTCGGAAATCCTCAATACAGAAATGCCGGTTATACCCATTGCCTGGTACGATAACCACGTAGCAGTATCCCGGAAAGTGGACGGATTCAACCAGGACCCTTTTGAACTCCGGCCTTACCCTGAAGGAGTGTCTTTTAACCAGTGATTTATGTCTTTCTGAACCGGATCTTACAGGTGGTAGTCATTGCCCTGGTGGTGGCCACCCTTACTTTTCTGGTCACCTGGTTTGGTCCGGGGGACATCGCCACTCAGGTGGCTATTGCCAGGTATGACCTGGACCGGGTCACTCCTGAAGTAGTCCGGGACATCAGGGCCCAGGAAGGTCTCGAGCGTTCAGGTCTCTATCAATTCGGCACCTGGCTGGGCAGGACAATCACCCTGGACCTGGGCAATTCTCTGGTTACCGGCCAGGGTGTTGGCGCCACCATTGCCTACCACTTTTCCTACACCCTCAAGCTGGCCCTTGCTGCCATGGGCATTTCCCTGGCAATGGCCCTTCCTCTGGGCATAGCCGGAGGCTCCAGGCCCCATTCCCGCCTGAACCAGTCCCTGCAGATAATATCCTCTTTACTGGTATCAGTCCCCCCCTATGTTCTGGCTATGCTGCTCATCCTATTATTCAGCATATACCTTATGATTCTGCCTGTTGCTGGCTTTACCAGGCCGGAACACATAATCCTCCCGGCCCTGACCCTTGGGCTGGGTCTCTTTGCCATGAGCAACCGGCTCATCGCCTCTTCCGTAAACACCGTGAGAAACTCTGGTTATTACCTGTTTGCCAGGACCAAGGGCCTTCCTGGATACCAGGTGCTGATAAGACACGGCCTGAAAAACGCTTCAGCCCCGGTCTTGACTTTTCTGGGACTGCAGTTCGCCTTTCTCCTGGACGGAGTGGTCATCGTAGAAAGTATCTTCGCCTGGCCGGGAATCGGGCATCTTTTGCTTGAGTCCATCATGGCCAGGGATATTCCTGTAATCCAGGGAGTGGCCATGCTCATAGGGGTGATTTATGTAAGCATAAACACTCTGGTGGACCTGATCCTTCTAAGACTTGATCCGGCTTCAGCCCAGCAGACCACGGATCGGACATGAAGAACGTCTCAACAGTACTGGCCGGACACGGGACACCCATGCACTCAATCTATCTACTGCTGATCCCAGCGGGGCTGGGTGCTCTGTCCCTTCTGCCCGGTCTTGATCCATTCAGCCAGGATCTCATGAACAGACTGGCCGGGCCGGGCCGGGAACATATCCTGGGCACGGACCAGTTCGGACGCTGCATTCTGGCCAGAATAGCACATGGCACATATATATCTCTTGGTGCGGCTATAATCATCTCCCTGGGTTCAGCCATCCTGGGATCAATCCTGGGTATGATCGCCGGGTACACAAGAGGTGTCACCGACATTCTCATCAGCCGCCTCGTGGACACCACCCTGGCCTTCCCGGGGATTCTTCTGGCCCTGATGATCACCGGCCTGACTAAAGGCGGGGTAATGGTACTGGCAGTTGCTCTGATCATAACTACATGGCCCGACTACTGCAGGGTGGCCAGATCCGTGACCAGGACCTGTTCGTCTGCTCCCTACATTCAGGCGGCAGTATTGTCTGGATTTCCTGTCTGGTTTATTCTGTATCGTTATGTTCTGCCCCAGGTGGCCAGACCCATTCTGCCCCTGGTGTCTCTTGGTATAGGCAAGTCCATCCTGGCTCTGTCGTCACTGGGCTTTCTGGGCATAGGCATCAAACCGCCCATGCCTGAATGGGGGGCAATGATTTCTGATGGACTGCCGTACCTGAGAAGCGCTGCGCACCTTTCTCTTATCCCGTCTATTCTTGTATTTATTACTGTTTTTGCCTGCCTCAGGCTTGCAGGAACCATGGAGTACAAAAACCCTTCAACCATATAGCTGGAACGGGCCATGCTGAATATTGAAAAGCTGAGCATAAGCTCAAAATATGATCCTGAAAACCTGCTGGTCAGAGACATCAGTTTTTCCCTTCCGGAAAACAGCGTCTTCAATCTGGTTGGTGAGACAGGCAGCGGCAAATCCATTCTGGCCTGGGCTATGGCAGGAATACTGCCGGAAGACCTGCTGGCAAATGGCCGGATAACCATTTCCGGATTGCCCATAAGCCCCGGGAACAATGGCCACCCCGATGACAATACATTTCTGGTGCCCCAGGAGCCGGGAATGGCTCTGAATCCCACCATGAAAATCATTTCTCAGGTGGCTGAAATATTCAGGTGGCCAGGAAAAAGATCCAGAAGTGAATCTTGGAAAAAGGCGCAGGATATTCTTGGTCAGCTTGGGCTTTCCCGATTTTTTGCTCAGGGTTACCCCCATGAACTTTCTGGAGGCATGAATCAGAGGTGCGCCATTGCCATGGCCCTGTCCTCACCTGCCTCTTTAATCATTGTAGATGAGCCCACCAAGGGACTGGATGCAAATTTGAAACTGCAGGCTGTGGAATTGCTTGTTAAGCTGATGGAAAAAGGCAAGACCCTGCTTTGCATAACCCACGACTTCACAGTGGCCGGTCTGCTGGGCGGCAGAACCGGAGTCATGCTCAACGGAGAAATTATTGAACAGGGAAGTACAGATCAGGTGCTGAATGATCCGAAACAACAATACACCAGGGACCTGATCATGGCTCTGCCGGAAAACGGGCTTCATGCCCCCTGGGAAAGCAGATGACCTGCAGTCATATCAATTCAGGACCAGCTGCTGTTGAGCTCAGGCAAATCCATAAATCCTTTTCCCTGGGACTATTGAATACAAAAAAGAAAAGAATACTGAACGGGGTAAGCCTTTGTGTTGAACCCGGACAATTGGTGGGTCTATCAGGGCCTTCGGGCTCGGGAAAAACCACTATTGGAAACATAGCCCTCGGGTTGAGCCGGGCTGATTCAGGACGGGTGCTTTGGAACGGGAGGGAACTGAATTACCTGCCCAGGAAGGAAAAAAAACGTCTTCGTCCCAGATTTCAGAAAATATTTCAGGACCCGGCCCTGAGCTTTGCCCCTTTCCAGACTCTGGAAAAATCATTCAGGGATGTCCTGCGTTTTTTGTTTCTGGACAAAATGCAGGCTGAGAAAAGGCTTTCCATGCTTATGCAGGAAATGAAGCTGGAACAGAACATCCTCAAGCGCCCCCCGGGCAAGGTTTCAGGAGGAGAGATTCAACGGCTGGCCCTGATCAGATGCATCCTGGCAGAACCTTTTTTCCTGGTGGCTGATGAACCCACTTCAAGGCTCGACCCCCTTGTCCAGGCCCAGGTAGCCAGACAGATTCAAACTATGGCTGCTGAAAAAGGCATGGGTGTACTTTTCATCAGTCATGACTTTAGTCTGCTCAAGGTCCTGTGTCATAAAGTACTGCGCCTGGAGAACACAAGCCTTATCCCCGCGTGGCAGACAGAATGAAAAACTGGCCATATCCGGGAAAGAATTTGCCTTTCCGTGTGTAAGGATTTTCTGCAAATTCCTGCTCATGGCCGGTTATTGAGACAAAACCGTTGTCCTTGAGAAGCTTTTGAGCCTGCCAGGCATAAAGGCCCATGCCAAAGGGCAGTTCAGGATCAACGGGCTTGTACATTTTTTTGAATTTTCCAGGATGATTTTCCTGATCCCGGCCAAACTTCTGCAGAAAATCCATAAACAAGCCGCTCATTTTCTGAATGGCGGTAACAGGGCGCCAGATTCCGTCTGAAATAACCAGACGGCCATTTGCTCTGAGAAGAAACGACCAGTTTTTTACCGCCTGCCAGGGATCCTTCAGGGTCCAGATAAGATTCCTGGTGACCACAGCATCAAAA
Organism: Desulfonatronospira sp.; assembly: GCA_003563255.1. Classification (GTDB taxonomy): domain Bacteria; phylum Desulfobacterota; class Desulfovibrionia; order Desulfovibrionales; family Desulfonatronovibrionaceae; genus Desulfonatronospira. Next base: position 5,754 of record PWSL01000045.1, read on the forward strand.
CAGCCGGGCGTGAAATCCGGCTCATCAGCAGGCATATGTATGAATTCAACTTCCAGGCCCATGTCCCGGGCCTTGTTGCCCGCTAGTTCCAACATCTTCTCTGAGATGTCGATCCCTGTAACCCGATAACCTCTGGCAGCCAGGCCCAGGGCCAGAAAGCCAGTGCCTGTTCCCAGATCCAGAACTTTAGCCCCTGGTTTCAGGGCAAGAGCCCTGGCATAAACTTCCACCCAGGGCTCCTGCCTGCATGAGGTGGCATCAAAACTTGCAGCTCTCCAGTTCCAGTATCCGTAAATCCGGGGGCATACTGACAAATCTTTCATAAACTCCTGCCTTGTATGTGCTATTATTTAATAAATCATAACACAAAATGATAATGAGGTCAACAAAAACATGCTGTTCGTCATGTCTTTCCAGGTTACCTGCAATTTTGCCTGCAACCAACAAGCATAATTTTGGACAAGCATTTATGGTGGACTATCAACGGCCCATCAAGACGCCACAGCCTGAACGACTGGCTGATGCCTTTTCCTTGCGGGTCCTGTCACGCCTGTGGCGAGATTGAATGCAGCGACAGCTGCCCTGAAAGGATTCAACTGGGGTCTTATTCCCGCAAGGAAAAAACATGCTTCTTCAATCTCTTTTATCTGTGTCAATCTGCCTGCCCGGTGAAATAGACA
>PWSL01000433.1 GCA_003563255.1 Desulfonatronospira sp.
CCAGCCGCTTCTTAAAAAACATGTTTGTAGGGACAGGCACCATTGGTGGACGCAGAGCGTCCGGAAGATGTTCCCACGCAGAGCGTGGGAACAATAAAGGAAATGATGCCCCGAAGGGGCCTCTTTTCCGCGCAGGGTCGCGGAAAAAGCCTAGTGACTTACTCCTGAAACCTTGTCATAAAAAACTCTTTTTTTTATTTATTGGGTTGCGGGCATGGTCCGCCTTAGTTTCGCTGTAGTGTTAATTTAGTTTAATTTCCTGCAAAAGAAAAGAGATAACCGGGTCAAAATTTTACCTGCCCCGGAATTGACCATAATCAATGTAAGGTCTATAAACATCCTCTTGAGGGGACACTTGAGAGGACAAACCATGCTCTGAGCATGGCAGGCAACCTTGACCATTTATTATTGAAACTGGTATCATTACCGCGACACTTTATTTGAACTCGAAGTGCCCCCGAGAGCCCAGCCATTTTACGGTTTGAGGTCGGCAAAAGTGCCTGTCCCAGGTGGCCGAGGCAATAATTAACATAAAGTGTCGCTGTAATGGTATAATCCAGACTGTAACCATTCCCTGGGGTATTGAATGTTCTGGTCATAATATTGCGGGAGAAATCATGCAGGATAACAGCCTGGATATAATCGGCAGGCATGCCCAGGCCGGTATCAGGGCAAGGGAGTTTTTTTTTGAAAAAAATGCCTGGGAGTTGACGATTATCGCCAGGGCCATTGCCTCATGCCTGGTAGCAGGAGGCAAAGTTCTTCTGTGCGGCAATGGCGGTAGTGCAGCTGATGCCCAGCACCTGGCCGCAGAGTTCGTAAACCGCTTTCTTCTGGAGAGGCCGCCCTTGCCGGCCATAGCCCTGACCACCGACTCTTCCATACTTACCGCTGTGAGCAATGATTATGATTTTGCTCAGGTGTTTGTCAAACAGGTCAAGGCTCTGGGCCGCTCCGGGGATATACTTGTGGGCATTTCCACCTCCGGGGAGAGTGACAACATAAACCAGGCCCTGCGTCAGGCCGGAGAAATGGATATGCTGACCATCGGCCTCACCGGCAGGAAAGGCTCGACAATGGACCAATACTGCAACATGCTGCTGGCTGTGGAGGTGGAATCCACTCCGGTTATCCAGGAGATTCATATTGCTGCAGGACACGTCATCTGCATGCTTGTGGACCATTATATTTTTGAAAGGCCTGAACTACTTTGACTTCTGCTGTTCCATGCGGATACAGAAGGTAAGGTTAAGCGCTGAACTGTTACCATCTTGATGGAGGAAATATATATGCCTTTGTATGAATTCTTATGTTCAGACTGCGGCCAGGAATTTGAAGAACTTGTCTTCAAGGCAGCCGAAACCGTCAATTGCCCGGGCTGCAGCAGCGCAAACGCCCGCAAGCTTATTTCAGCCTGTAAATTCAAAACCGGGGGACCCGTGGTTCAGGGCAGCCCTTCGGCCAATGCCATAACTACCAGGGGCTCCGGCTGTGGAGGTTGCGCCGGAGGAAACTGTTCAAGTTGTTGATAACGATGTAGGCAGCAAAAGCGTCATGTCGAGCATTATTATTAAAAATGTCCTTTTAAAGGATAAGATTGTAGACGTCCTGATCCGGGAAAACAGGTTTGAAAGCATCGGCCCCGGCCTGCAGGATGACCAGGCGCAGGAGCTGGACGGCCGCAACAAGGCCATCTTTCCTTCCTTTGTCAATGCCCATACCCACGCAGCCATGACCCTCCTTCGGGGCTATGCCGATGACATTGAGCTGTTTACCTGGTTGCAGGACCATATCTGGCCTTTTGAGTCCAAACTGACCTTCCATGACATATATATCGGGGCCAAGCTGGCCTGCCTGGAAATGATAAAGACCGGGACCACTCTTTTTTGCGATATGTACTGGCACATGCCGGCCACGGCCAAGGCAGTGGATGAAATGGGCATAAGGGCCGCACTTTCCTCAGTCTTTATCGATTTCAACGATCCTGCCAAAGCCAAGCAATTCCGTTCCCGCACCAGGAAATTTTTTAATGAAGATCACAGGCACCCACGAATAAGCTACACCCTGGGACCGCATGGGATATACACCGTTTCCCGGGATTCCCTGGAATGGGTTGCTGAATTTGCCAGGGAAAACAACTTGCTGGTACATATTCACCTCTCGGAGACCCGCAAGGAGGTCCAGGACTGCCTGGATGCCAATGGTATGCGGCCGGTGGAGTACCTGCAGAGCCTGGATTTTCTGGGACCTAACATCATTGCCTGCCACAGTATCTGGCTCAGCGAAAAGGAAATGGATATCCTGGCCCGGCACGAGGTCAAGGTTGTCCACAACCCGGTTTCCAATATGAAACTTGGTTCAGGGGTGTTTCCCTTCCGGGAGATGAGCAAGCGGGGAATCTGCATCGGCCTGGGTACCGATGGCTGTTCTTCCAACAACAATCTGGACATGCTGGAGGAAATGAAAGTGGCCGCCCTGCAGGCCAAGCTTTCCAGTTTCGAGGGCCGGGTACTGCCGGCCAATCTTGTTGATATGGACGACAGAAGTCTTCTGGAACAGCTCTACCTTGATCCCATTTTGTTCAATGCCGGGCAGGCCCTGGAGTTCGCCACCCTTAACGGGGCTCGTATTTTCGGCCTGGACATGGGAAAAATCGCCCCCGGCATGCTGGCTGACTGCATCCTCGTGGACCTGGACCACTACAATCTAATACCTCGACATAACCTGGTATCCAACCTGGTATACTCTGCAACCAGCGAGTGCATCGATACCACCATCTGCAACGGCCGGATCCTGATGCAGGGGCGCTGTATTCCCGGAGAAGAAGACATCATAGAGGAAATGAAAGAGTGGGAAAAAGAACAGAAAAACAGGCGTTGATTCTGGTTTATACCGGGGAGGGCAAGGGCAAGACCTCCGCTGCCGTGGGGCAGGCCGTGCGTGCCCTGGGTGCGGGCCTCCAAGTGGGATTCGGGCAGTTCTTCAAGCGCGATTCCCAGTCCGGAGAGCAGAAGATTTTGAAAAAGCTTTTGCCTGAGGATATGTTTTTGGCCTCTGGCGAAGGATTTTACCGGGACGGCCGTGATCATGAGCGCCACCGAGACAAGGCCCGGGCTCTGGTGGAGTGGGCCAAAAAAAAGATACAGGCTCAAATTGACCTTCTGGTCCTTGATGAAGCCCTCTACGCCCTTAACAGCGGTCTTATCGTACCAGAAGAACTGAGTTTTCTTCTTGATGCGGCTACAAACAGCGGAACCCATCTGGTGCTTACAGGCAGGGATCTCCCGGAATGGCTCAAGGACAGGGCGGACCTGGTGTCTGAAATCCACATGCTCAAGCACCACTTCGAGCAGAACATCCCCGCCCGAAAAGGCATTGAATTTTAAAAAACCACACATCCTTTCCTTGCGCCCCCGCTACACTGCCTGTTTTGGGCCTTTTTTAGCCCGGTCCCGGGGTCCATTTTAAATTTCAACCCAATAACCAAGTTTCAAGGAGTATTCATGAAAGTCTATGCTGCATTAATCATTACCTTTGTTTTTTTCATCCTGGCAGGCTGCAGTCAGCCGGAAAGCGAAGTCGAAACGGTGGAGCAACCTGTAGGACTGGAAACATCCCGGGATAAGGCCAGCTATGCCCTGGGTTATGACATCGGCAGCAACCTTCTACAGGGACAACTGGATATTGAAATTGATATTCTGGCAATGGGCATGCGGGATGCATTCGAAGAAAATGAACCACAATTGAGTTTAGAGGAACAACAGGTAGCACTCAATATCCTGCAGCAGGAAATGATGCAGCGGCAGATGGAAGTATCCCAGCATCAGGCTGAGGAAAATATTGAAAAAGGCCGTAAATTCATGGAAGAATACAGGGAAAAGGATGACGTGGAACAGACCGAAAGCGGAATGCTTTACCGCATGCTTGTGGAAGGTGAGGGCAGCAAGCCCGGCCCCGAGGACGTGGTCACTGTGCACTATACCGGGGAACTTATTGACGGAACTGTCTTTGACAGCTCAGTAGAACGAGGTCAGCCCGCCACGTTTCCGCTGAATCAGGTAATACCTGGCTGGACCGAAATACTGCAGATGATGCCTGAAGGTTCCAGGTGGGAGGTTGTTATCCCGCAGGAACTGGCCTATGGCCGGCAGCAGGCAGGTCCTGACATCGGCCCCGGTTCCACTCTTTTATTCGAAATAGAGCTACTGGAAATCGGTGGAGATTGATAACACTACAGCGACACTTTGGGTTAATTTTTGCCTCGGCCACCGGGGACAGGCACCCGAAACATTTTCATAAACGCGCCTATCACCTGGAGCCGCAGTCCATTCGAAAGCCGGTATACTGCATCACCAAGGGGCGTGCGCCCATCATGGACATCATCCGGACCTTCGAAACGGTGGGGATCATCCCGCCAGGGAACCCGCTGGCCCCGCTGGGACATGTTGCCAGGGGGTTGGTCAGGTCTTGGAAGCGATGAGGGGCAGTTCAGGAAAGGTGATGGGAGTCGGAAGGGATAGGCGGCCAGGCATGGATTAGGCGTCTGGCAGGTTGTCGGGCCAGGCTTGCGCACCATGCAGAACGCGCAGAATGCGGACAACGCCTTTTTGGACGCGATAGGCGACGATGAACGGTGTTTTGTTGATGACCAGTTCGCGTGTGTCGTTGACCCGGCCCGGTCGTCCGCATTCCGGGAAACGAGCCAGCTTTGCGGTCTGCTCCATGATCCGCTCGTCCACGGCAATGGCGGACCTGGGATCGTCCTGCTCAATGTAGTCGAAAATGCTGGTCCGGTCTTCAACAGCGAACCAGGACCACTCGATTTTCACGACAGGTTGGTCTCAAGCTTGCGCCGCGCCGCGGCCCGTCGTTCTTCAAAGCGGGCCTGGACCTGGGCCTCAGGAATTGCAGGCCGCGTGTCTTCAAGGGCCTCCTTGACCTTGGCCCGGAACCAGGCGTCATGAACGGCGGGGTCCATGGTCAGGCAGGCGGGCAGGCTTCCTTCCTGCGCCACGCGGGTCAGCAGGATGCGCACGGCATCGGATACGGTCAGGCCCATGCCTTCCAACACGGCGGAGGCACGTTCCTTGAGTTCGGCATCAATCCGGGTTTGGACGAGAGCATTGGCAGCCATAAGAACCTCCATGTAATATGTTATGGAACTGTAATTCGATTGCATGACAAAGTCAATACCTCTCGATCCAAACCACCTCAATCAATGGTGACCGGGGCCATGAGCACTGACAGCCTGTCATCGACAATTTGTAACCATTCAGGGGGATGCCGAAACCGGCCCGGGGACAGTCCCCGCGACACTTTTTCCGCACAAATACCAAATTTTCAGACGCGAAGTTTTGTGACCCTGCACTGCTAGTACTTAGCGGGGGACAGTCCCCAGGCCTGGTGCCAGTAATCACCACCGAGAACCCCCTGAATGGTTACGACAATTTTTCGGGAGCCTGCATAATGAAAACTCTGGACGACCTTCGCCTGCAGGAAAAGCGGATCATTGCCAAGCATCCGTACCTGCTGGACGTGGATTTCCGCCCGGTTTCCCAAACCGACCTGACCATGGCCGAGATCGCCCGGTTCATGGACACCTCCTGGAAACACACCTACCAGGGCCGGGAGCGGTTCATCTACGATGAGCCGTATCTGCGCTGGACGTTCGGTTGGAAGGGCTTTGACTCAGACCTGTCGATTCTCTCCTACAAGGGCGCAAAACTGGTGGGGGGGAAAGATTTTGGATTACCTTGTCTGTCAATGGCATTTTGAGGTCCTCCATAATTCAGTTAAAACTGAAGGATATGGATTGGCTGGGGTATATTTTTGCAGACATTTTCAACGTCTGCGATATACCCCGAAATATACCCCAAAAAAACCTTGTATGTCAAAGGACCCAGACGCACAAAATAGATAAGCCCGGACAATCTGCCCGGGCTTATCTATTTGATTATATTCGATATTTTTGCTCAGTCGGATTTGACTGGATTTGTTGATGGTGCCGAGGGGGAGACTCGAACTCCCACGGGGTAATCCCCACTAGACCCTGAACCTAGCGTGTCTACCAATTCCACCACCTCGGCTAGTCGTGTGTTAATATAATTTGTTCCCCTGCTTTTGACAACCCTTTTTGAGATTTTTTTTAAAATTCCTGTCGCTTCATGCTTTACCAGGTTTGTTCCCTGCCGGCAGACCTGTCCTGCTAACTGTAAGCACTTATCATGCTGTCCTGCTTTTCTTCCTCTTGACTGCCCTTTCCAAAAATTTCAACATGTTTACTGTTTAACTGTAACCTTCAGGGGGCAGATACCGGCCAGGGGACAGTCCCCGCGACACTTTTACTGCACAACTGAAAAGTACAGACGCAAAATTTTGTGAAGCTTCATAATCATCACTTAGCGGGGACAGTCCCCTGG
>PWSL01000191.1 GCA_003563255.1 Desulfonatronospira sp.
AGAATGTCTGAAAAGAGAAATCCGGGAAGAACTGGCTCTAGAGATTGACATTGCGGGTGAATTGTCCCCAGCTACTCATCACTACCCGGACTTCATTGTTACCCTTTATCCTTTCATCTGCAAGGCAACGACCTCCGGATTCAAGCTTGCAGAACATGCAGAAGCTGCCTGGTTTCCACCGGGCGAGCTTACCGGCCTGGACTGGGCCGAGGCTGATCTGCCGGTCCTTGATGCATACCTTGCTACGCTCGATCTCCGACATCTGGTTAAAGACCCCTTCCCCATGTTCTGTGGAATAAAAATACCTTTTGAGTATGTTAAAAAAACGGGCTTGATCATTATTGAATTTTCTGTTCAAATCTCTCCAAGTAAGAATAATTACATCTGTTGCGTAGTGAATGCTGTTTTGTATGGTATTAATAATGAAATTCTCAGATTCCCTTAAGTAATATTATGTCTAGAAGGAAAAATAGATTTTCCGGGCACCAAACTTTTGCCTTTCGCTATGGTTGGCTTGAAAAAGGTTATCGCTTTTTAAGTGAAAATAAATGGTTTACTGACGAAGATGCCATCGTGGAGCTAGGCGTTGGCAAGAATATGGTTGATAGCATCAAATATTGGTGCGAAATGACTGACATTGTTGCCGACGGCAAGTTGACCGACTTTGCGCACAATTTGCTTTCCAACGATGGCTGGGATCCTTTCTTGGAAAATGACGCCTCATTATGGCTGTTGCACTGGAAATTGTGTACCAACCGTGAATTTCTCAGTGCCGGCGGCACCATGTTTTCGTATTTGCATAAGCCGGAATTTAGCAAAAGAGAGGTTGCTGAGCTTCTAGTTCGCATCATTGAGCAGGGTTCTAAAAAACCGCCTTCTGATAGCGTTTTATTGCGAGATATAGATTGCTATATTCGAGTTTATGCAGGTTCCAGGCGTTTTGAGAAAAAGAAAGCCGTAGAAGAATCTTTTGATTGCCCTCTGCAAGAACTGGGGCTGATCCATCACATGTCCGATGCTGAAATGTACCGTTTTGCCATTGGCCCCAAATCATCGTTGCCGCCGGAAATTATCGGCTATGCGGTGTGTGATTATTTCAGTCATGGCAAACGAGATTCTGCCAGGGTTCAGGAAGTTCTGTACCATGAGTTCAGTCCCGGCCAAGTGTTCATGCTTGACGAAAATTCGTTGGTAGAAGCGATCAACATTCTGAATAATGACCCAAACTGGGGAAAATACTTTAAGTTTACCGAATCAGCCGGTATCGCAAGGGTTGAGTGCTCCCTTGACGACGGCAATGAGTTGCTGAGATTTTTCTACACGCGGGAGAAGGGCGAATGAACAAAGTAACGCAAATTAAAGACTTTGTTGATGTAGCCCCTCGCTTCTTACGTTCGGTTAACCTTGCCAGTGATTGGCATCGCTCTGAAAGCTTTGCCGGTTACATAATCACCCCCAACGTGCTGGAATCTCTTGAACGTATCCGAGATGGCCTGCAACAAAGCAATGGGCAGCGGGCATTTACCTTGATCGGTCCTTACGGTTCGGGAAAGTCAGCCTTTGCTGTTTACCTGTGCCAACTTCTTGCCAAAGGGGCGGCAACCGCCGCCAGCGCACATAAGCAACTGGCAGACAAAGATCAAAACTTAGCCGCTAAATTTGACCAGATAAGTGGAGAAGAAAAGGCCAATGGCGGCTTTCTGCCGATTGCGATTACCGCCCGCCGTCGTCCTATTGCTCAACTGATTTTGGAAGGCTTGAGCCAATCGTTGGAAGGGTTAAAAAAAACGCAGCCCGTACTTAACCTAATTACCCGTATTCAGGAAGCAAAAGAGCGGGATTTCTGGCAAGATACAGCCACCATCCTAACTTTTCTTGAGGAAATCGCTTCAGTAGCCAAGGTCCAGGGGTACAGCGGTATATTGTTGCTGATAGATGAAGCCGGCAAAACCCTGGAGTATGCCCTGCAGGATCGAGAAGGCGGCGACGTGTACGTTTTTCAAGAGATTGCCGAAAACGCCAATCGTCAGTCATCTATTCCGCTGCTGTTCCTGATCACCTTACACCAAATGTTTGACGATTATGTCGAGCTGGCGGAACGAACCATCCGGGCCGAGTGGACCAAGGTACAAGAGCGTTTTCACGCCATCCAATTTGCTGAAACCGCAGCAACCACCATGCAATTGGTTGCCGATGCCCTCCATCACCCGCGGCCTTTGCCGAAAAAGGTAGCACAGGCCATAGATGATGTGTTGTCAGATTTGGAAAAATGCTCCGTGCCGTTGCCCATCGGCATGAACATGAACTCTTTCCGACAACTGGCCCAACGAAGCTGGCCGCTACATCCCACGGTTTTACTTGCCATCCCTCACCTGTTTCGCAGACTGGCTCAAAATGAACGCTCAATTTTTTCATATTTAACCAGCCACGAACCGTATGGTTTCCAGGAGCACATTCGTAAGAGCGTTGACAAGGATGTAGGATTTGTGCGCTTGCACGACCTTTATACTTACCTGTTAGCCAATTTTGAAGCTGGTTTGGCTCGCCTGCCCCACGCCAAGCGTTTGCTCGAAGCCAATGATGTCATTAATAGCCGACGCGGCCTATCGGAGTTGTCTGTCGAATTAATCCGTACGATTGCGATGTTGAACGTACTAGGGGAAATTTGTCCTTTGCGCGCTAGGGCCAAGTTTTTGGCCTGTGCCTTCCGGGTCAATGACATAGAGGCAGAGCTCTCGTCATTAAAGCAACAGTCCATCATTACCTTTCGACAACTTGACGGCAGCTACAGGGTTTGGGAAGGCAGCGACGTTGATATCGAAGCCAGGATGAAAGAAGCTCGCCGCCACCTTCACCTGGAAGGCCATTCATTACTGGCAACACTCCGTCGGCACCTGCCTCCGCGCACCCTGATAGCACGTCGTCACAATTTGCTTACTGGGGCGTATCGTTTTTTTAACATTACATATACCGAGAAGCTGGAAAAACCGGATAAATATGCCTCGCTGAAGTTCTCGGACGAAGCCTGCGGGAAGGTGGTGGTGGTAATTCCCAATGCGGACTGGGCCGCATTACGCAAGGGCGCCGAACAGGCCACCCGTGTTCAGCCAAAGTTGATTGTTGCCTTACCGAAACAAATTGAAACCCTGCGAAGCATGGTGGAAGAAGTAGCCTGTCTGCGGTGGGTAGCGGAACATACCGAAGAGCTACGTGATGATCGAGTCGCCCGCCGAGAGCTAAGCCTGCGCCTAGTGGAAAGCGAACAAAGAATTTCCCAACTTTTGCAAACGCTGATCGATCCCAGGCCAGCACCTTACGGCAACTCGTGTCGCTGGTTCTGGCAGGGACAGGACCAGAAGGTAAAATCTTTGGCCGAAGTAACCAGGCTGGTTTCAACGGCTTGTGATACAATCTTTCCCCAAAGCCCCTGCTTGCGTAATGAACTTATAGCCAGGCGATCGATTTCGTCGGCTGCCGCCGCTGCAAGGCGTAACTTATTGGAAAAAATGCTGATCCAACATGATCAGGAGCGCCTTGGTATTAATGGCTTTCCTCCTGAAAGGAGCATGTACGAATCGGTACTGCGTGCTTCCGGTCTCCACACCCTTGATTCGGCAACCGGGCGATGGCAATTCCAGCCCCCCCCGAAAGACAACAACGTGAACTTAAGGCCCTGCTGGGATCTATTGGAAAGTAAAATCTTCACCTCTGAGGTCAATCAGGTCTCACTGAAAGAGATTTTCAATGAGATGGCCAAAGAGCCAATCGGCTTGGCAGGCGGCGTTCACCCGGTTATCTTCACCAGTTTTTATCTTTGCCACCAAGATGTGCTGTTTCTCTATCGGGAAGGCAGTTTTTTGCCCGATCCTCAGATCGCCCATTTCGAATTGTTACAAAGAAGGCCGGATTTGTTTACGGTTTCCGGCGCGCGTCTTGATGGCATACGTTACAGAGTAATAAAGCGTTTGGCCAAAGGGCTTGGTACCTCAGCCAACACCGCATCGGTAATCCGGGCTTTATTCCGGGTGCTCAATGCCTTACCATCGGTTACCAAAAAGACTTCCCGGCTATACCCTGAATTTGTTGTTGAAATGCGCGACAAATTTATGAATGCCCGCTCGCCGGAAAAATTGCTTTTTTCTGAGTTGCCGGAATGCTTCGGTCTAAAACCCTTTCTGGCCAATGAGCAGCGTGACGAAGACATCGAAAACTTCTTCGCTAAACTCAACGCTGCGCTTCAGACTTTAGTGGGTTATGCCGCTGCTCTGCGTGACACAATGCGGAACAACCTGTTACGCAAATGTCAACTGCCTGAAAATGATGAAGGCTGGGAGGAACTTTGCCGACGGGCAGCTTGGCTTAGCCCACGCATAAACCATGAAATTTTAACCCCTTTTTGCAATAGTGTGCTCAACGGGGTCACTGATAATCACAATCCGGCTCCGGCGCTTTCATATATAGTCGGCCGTGCTTTCGAACAGTGGACCGATCATGACGTTGACCGCTTCCCTGGCCTAGCGGATGGGATAGCGGACCTGTTTCGGCAGTACTGGGGGAACTTTGGCAATTCCGGTCCCGAGTTGACCGTGGCTGAAGTACGACAAAAAGATAAATTGCGCGCTTTGTTCAAACAGCAACTGCCCAAACTGGCAGGCAGAACAACATCTTACCGTGTTATGCGCGCCGCTATGCAAGAAGCACTGCAAGAGTTGGAAAACGCGACGCAAACAAACGAAAATGGCAGGAGGAGCTGAAATGGTTCTTGAAACACAGAAAGCAAACCTTGATGGCAAAAAAGTTCGCCATATTCTGGCCCTTTCCGGTGGCAAAGACAGTTCAGCGCTGGCTGTTTACATGCTCGATAAGGTTCCGGAAATGGAATATGTGTTTTGTGATACTGGCGAAGAGCTTGGTGAAACATACGAGTACATAGAGAAATTAAAAAATTTTCTTTGTAAAGATGTTGCCTGGTTGAAGTCAGACAAAGATTTTAAGTTCTATCTTGATATGTACAATGGTGTTCTTCCAGATGCAAACACTAGGTGGTGCACTAGGATGCTTAAAATAAAGCCGTATGAAGAATACATAGGGGATGATCATGTGGTTAGCTATGTTGGGATTCGCGCTGATGAGCCTCACAGAAAAGGATATATATCAACCAAGAAAAACATTACTACTGTATACCCCTTTATTGAAAACAACATTAGACGAGAAGATGTAATAAGAATCTTGCATGATGCAGGGTTAGGGCTTCCCGATTATTACAAGTGGAGATCGCGTTCTGGTTGCTATTTCTGTTTTTTTCAGCAAAAAATTGAGTGGATTGGACTTTTAGAAAATCATCCTGAACTTTTCAAAAAAGCAATGAAATATGAAAAGGATGGTTCTGAGTCCAGTGACGTTGGTTTCACTTGGTGCCAAAGTGAAAGTCTGAGAAAAATGACTATGCCAATCAGGATAGATCAGATAAAAAAGGAACATAAACTTCGTCAATCAAGGCTAAATAATGGTTTTATGGCAGAACAAAGATTGGCAGATGTTTGGCTCGATGACTTTACCGATTCGTCAACCAGTACGGCGTGCAATATTTGCCACTTATAGGAAATTCTATGCCGATATACTGGGACCATAACGCTACTACTCCATGTGCCGATGAAGTAATTAAGGCCATGCAGCCTTTTTACTCAGAGAAATACGGTAATCCGTCAAGCCCACACGTAGCTGGCAAAACAGCAAAAATTGCAATTGAAGAAGCTCGTCAAAAAGTTGCTGTGCTTGCTAATTGTCTTCCCGAGGATATCTTTTTTACATCGGGAGCTACAGAAAGTAATAACATTATTTTTTTAAGCATGTTGCTTGTCGAGTGTAGCAAAAGAAAACAAATAGTTACATCACATCTTGAACACAAATCTGTTTCTGAGCCGATAATGATATTGGCTGAAAAGGGCTTTGAGGTTTTATATTTACCAACTAAAAATGGAGTTGTTGATATTGATGAAGCCGCAAATATCATAACGCCAAAAACAGCACTTGTTTCTGTGCAGGCCGCTAACAATGAGATCGGCACACTACAGCCGATTAAAGAATTGTCTGAAATATCACATAAGGTTGGCGCATATTTTCACACTGATGCCGCACAGGCATTAGGGAAAATTGATGTTGATCTTGATTGGTGGGGGTGTGATCTTGCGTCATTTAGTTCTCACAAATTATATGGTCCTAAAGGCGCGGGCGCTCTTTTTGTAAAGAGGGGGCGTTCTGGGTTTCCCTGGCCTTGCGTATTACGAGGTGGTGACCAAGAGCAGGGTTTAAGGCCTGGGACAGTCAATGTTCCAGCGGTGGTAGGTTTCGGAGAAGCGTGTGCGTTAGCTACAAGATATCTTTTTGACGATATCGCCAAGTTATCTTCATTGCGAGATTGGCTGGAAAAAACACTTTTGGATTGGTTTCCATGGTGCATCATTCACGCCCAGGATGCACCAAGACTTCCTGGCACCACAAGCTTAGCGATTCCAGGCTTACCGGCAGACTTGCTGATTTCTAATTGTAGGGATTTCTGTATATCTTCTGGGGCTGCCTGCTCTCATGGTACTGTTGGTTCGTCGTTTACCTTACAGCAAATCACTTCGGATACCAAGATACTTGATGCCACGATAAGGATTTCACTTGGCAGGTCTTCCACAAAAGAAGACGTAACCAAGTTTGTTCATAGTATTAGTAAAATACTGAAGAGGTTGTCTTGATATGGATACTGTCTTGGAATCATTGCGGAGAATTAGTTTTGGGAAACGACACGACAAGGTCAGCCCGCACAAGTTTGCGTTGCTGTTAGCTTTAGCTCAGTTGTATGAAAATAATCCAGATCGTGAAAATAAGTTTACTATTCAAACAGATAATCTTGAACAATTGTTTAAGAGTAACTTTCAACGTTTAGACTCGGAATACAACCATAATTTAGCTACCATAGATCACCCGTTTTTTTATTTGAAAAATGACGGTTTTTGGTTTCTTGTTGTCAAGCCAGGATGCAAAGATAGATACAGTGTAATTGAAAGCTCAAAAGATATGAGATTTACAAAAAAGAGGCTACTGGAGCTAGTTGATTATGCTTATTTTTCTGCTAAGTTTGATCAATGCTTGCGTACACGGAAATGCAGAAACGATTTTTGTAGAGAAATTATTAAATTGTTTGGTGATCACCGCAATGAAATTAAGCTAAAATTTAGCAATTTACACGATTATACCAATTGCGATGGAATAAGTGAGCCAAAGCTTAGACATGAAAAAGAAACACCTTTCAACAAATTTGTTACTTATTTAAATTCCTTGCAAAGAACAAACGCCAAAAACGAAAATTCCCTTGCCGAGTCACAGGCTTGTAACCCTTTATTTGCGGAAATCCACGTTCCTCAGCCTATCGCAAAGCACATTGTACACGATCTTTCAAGCCAGAAAGGCAGGCATGTCATCCTGACAGGCCATGCCGGCGACGGTAAATCTACGGTGGCCCTTGAGGTTTTCAAACAACTAATGGGAATTCCTGCAAAGGAAGCGCTTTCAGGTTACCTGTCTGAGCGCGTTGATATCCCCGACCGACCAATAACGCTTGTTAAAGACCTTAGCGAACGTCATCGCGATCAGGATAATGAATTGCTACAAGAGCTGCTGGCACAAGATCGACGCTTTCTCTTGGTCTCCAACACCGGGACTTTGCTTGATTTCTTTAAAAGCCAGGCTTCAAGTCTGAAAGTCGATGAAGTGAGTTTGGAAAGCCAAGTTCTGACAGCAATCAGCCAGCCCAGCGGTGAAGGGAGTCTCGTCCTTGGCGAGGTGTCGTTTCATGTCTTTAATATGGCCCTGATGGACAACTTGCCTGTTGCGCGGCAAATTTTCGAAAAAATTGTCACCTCCAACCTGTGGGATGACTGCACACATAGAAAATGTCGGCCTCAATGCCCGATATGCCTGAATATCGATTTGCTCAAGCACCACCAGGGAAGGGTGTTGGAGCGGATTTTTTTAGCATATCGCCGAATGTATGAATATGGCACCAGGCTTACCATTCGCCAGTTGACGGAACATATCGCTTACATGGTTACATCCGGCCTGGAGGAAGCCGATATCAGGACAATGCACGAAAGGCAGGATAATATCGGCTCGGAGTATATGTTCTTCAACCGTTTTTTTGGCGATAACGGGCGTGCAGACGATCCTGCGGCGCAGCAAATGCATACTGTCCGGGAGATCAAAAGACAAGAGTTCGGGGGGCGGCTACTTCCTGCCTGGGAAAGAAAACTGTGGCTACGGTCCCATGGTTCCAAAATTCCCATAGGAGTTGCCGGTTACAGTCAGCAATTTGACAGATTGCGCGAATTGGGCAGCAGGGGGGGTGTGCATGCCAGGGAACAGGTGCGTCGCATTCTCTACTTCCTTTACGATTTTTCAACGGATGACCATTCATATCTCGCAAACTACCTTAATTCTCCAGCTATTTTGCGGTGGTCTGGTTGGCAAACTGCCGGTGCCAAACTTCAAGAATCCGAAAGGGTAAAGCTACGCCAACAAGTGTTCCATGTCTTGCAGGAACATCTCACCGGGGTACGACTTCCTGAAATTTCCAGTCACCACCGTGATGACCAACGACTTTATGTAACGTTGAGTCGTCGACGCAACGAGGTCAGGCAGAGCGCACAGGTAGTATTAGCGTACGTTGACTGGAACACGGCCACGAATCTTTCCCTTGATATTAGGCCCAATGTGACCGGTAATTATCGGGCCGAGTTAGTGCTCAAGGGACAAGCCCCGATCGAAGGGGTTGATTTGCCACTAACCCTGCCGTTTTTAGATTATGTGCTCATGCGCCACTTCGGTGAACTGGGCGAAGTGCTTCAGGCGGCATACGTCGAGCGCCTGGAGAGATACAAGGCGCAGATACAAGAAGGAGCTGGCTCTGCAGGGGAAAGTGTGATGTTGGTTCGCCTGAAAACAGATCACACTTTTCGTCGCCAACATTATACTCTGCATAACAATCGGCTGGAGGTGAGTGATGTCTGAAACTTTTCCATACCAAGCCAACGGCGAAAGAGCATACAGAAACAACCCAGCCATTCAATTATTTGGAAACAGGCTTTTTACCGACCAGACCCCGGTTGAGTTTTTGGTCGAGTTTCTGTTGTTGACTACATCACCAAAAAGAATTGAAGGCAATGGCAGCTTTGATGATCCGCTGCCTTCTGAGGATATATTGCAGGATTGGTCAAACAGCAAACTTGAATACGCACCAAAATCACGTCTTAATTTGAAATTATTTTCATTTTTGGGGTCTTCTCGACTTGAATCACGCCATAAGACTCATCGTGAACACCGTTTTGATTTGTTGAATATTCTTAAGTCTAAAACTGCTTTAACAGGCATTGGGAATAAAGATGATGTTGTTCGCACTCTTGAAAATCTTTTTCTTGGGTTTCAAGGTGCAGGTAGTGGCAGGACATGGTGTGCACAAAATTTTTTGCCAGTTTGTGAAGGTTTTCTTGCCGGAGAGCGTATTTGGAAAGAGACAAGGGCGAGGACTACTCAGCCAAAAGAATGGGAAGATTTGTTGAATAACCCCTCATATTTTTTTGAAACTGGGCAGCGTGTAATTCTGGCCCGAGGCGGGGAAGTACTGTACCTGCAAATATGTAACGCCCTCAGGCAAGACAAGGAAATCATACGACAATGGGCGGAAGAAAGCGGTGTGATGCTGGACTCTACCAACAATAATGATGAACAAGATCCGGCATGGCTACACGCGGAACTTATGCGGGAATTGGGCAGCCTCATGCACAAATGCCCGAAGGCCATCACCGAGTTGGCCGAATTTATCGATAGTGGCATAGAACCTGAAACCGCTGAAAAAACCGATTTTCGTAGTGATTCCCCCCGCTATGTAAGCGCTGGCTGGTGTCCAGTGGAAAGTTGGCAGGAGGGTTACCTTTTTGCGGTTGAGCTGCTGCGGCTGTGCAAGTCAAACCTTGATGTTATCGACCGCATTTATTTGCTGGAAACTGCTTGTGCGATGCAGGTTTTACGTAGTTTGGCTTTTCAAAGTGCCCGCTATACCCCCACCAACCACTTTGCCGCTTGGCCCGGTTACCGCCTGGCTGTCTCCGCGCCGGAAGAAAACCGACCAATAGTGAAAAGAGTTTCACAGCAAACGGTAAAGATGATCGAGAAGCAAATATTCCAGGCAATCCGCAACGAAGACCGTGGAATCGCTTTGCCTGATAACGAAAAGGAGCGCAACAAGGTTCTCAAGGAGGCAGATAATCGTTACGCCGGAAAACTTTTTATCAAATTGGCCAAACGGCTCGGGCTGGTTATCCCTCGGCGCGGTGCAGGCGCCCGGTTTGTCTTGAACGAACAACTGTTGCGCCTTTTGGTTCTAACCGTGGTTCCCAAGGGGGGGCGGATCACATATGGTCGTTTCAAGGAAATTGTTGAGCGCCGTTTCGGCCTGGTGTTCGACGCCGACGGTATAGGACAGGCCGGTGAGTGGCTTGCGGATGGCAATCGGGTCTATTTACCCAATGATACCGACAACTGGCTACAAGAGATGTTGGAAGCTGCCGGATTCCTGCTCCGCTTGTCTGATTCCTGCGCCATGGTTGTGGAAGATCCGGCCGCAGCTTGTCCTTGAGAGAGGTGAACATGAGATTCTTTACCAATGCCGTCTTAAGCCATATCACCGAAAAAGTCGCTAAGTATCAGGGTGTTGCAGCCGGGCAACGGATGATCATGATGATTCCGGAAATGCCGGCCCCAAACCTATTGGCCATTACCGATGCCTTGGCCAGTTATTGCATGGCAAGGCCCGATATCGAACTTACCCTGAAAATTGCCAAGATATTGACCGACAAATGGGAGGATGCAGAAAAGCAAAAGGCCAAAGAGCAACGGTGGCTGGATGATCGCGGCAATCTTACCTATTACCGCAATATTGTCCCGACAGATGGCAAATTATCATTGGTGGTATTGTGCGGGGCAGATCGGGTAACCGATTCGGCCAGCTTGGCGGATTTTCATTCTTGCACCCCGGATATCATTTGGCGGCATGATATGTCGCAAAGCTTCAGCGGCTGGATGGAGCAGAAAATGTGGGAATTCGGCATTAGTGCCGACCAGGCTGCCGACCTGCAATCGTTTGATCGCATCCTGAAACCCTTGATCGACTACGGCCGTGGCGATCTTCTGCGGATCAGCAATTGGCTGGAAAAAGTTGATTTGAGCCATGCCGGGGATGTCTTTGATGTCCAGAAAATCATCTTATCTCAACTGCAAGAGTTCGGCTTGCCCTCCTTCGCGCTGTTTCCTTTGCAGCAAAAAAACAAGTCTTTTGGCCCCTATCTTAATAGAGCTGGGTCGTTTTTTGCCTATACCCTTTTCCTTGAAGCACGGGAGCGGGACAAAGCCATCAAAGCCATTGCCAATCTGCTTGAAACGCTTGTTGATGGGGAAGACCCTGGATTTTCGCTGGAAGACGAAGATGTCCTTGGTCCTTACAATTCCGGCGAAGAATTGTTGAATGGCCTGCGGTGTTACATAGAGGAAGATAACCAGGTAGAGCGTGCCAAATTGTTGCAATGCGATTTTGTCACCATCCTCGACAAGGTGCTCAAGTATCGCCCCAAGAGTTCTGAAAAAGAAAAAACCACCATTCGTAAAATATCCGGCAGTCCCACGGAAATGATTCTCACCGCCATCTGGCGGAGTTTGGCAGATTTTTCTCGTGATCGTAATATTGACCCTGATGCTCAGATTACCGAAATAACCATCCGAAGCGATGTTTTTAAGCACGACATGGATGAGGGTGAGGAGTCGGAAGACGACGATTTAGCCGGTGGCAACGACTACATCGATAAAAACGAAAGAGCTGCGGCCTACTTGGCATGTTTGGTCGGCGGCCTTGCCGATTTTCTACCCGAACGTATTGATTTGA
Source organism: Desulfonatronospira sp. (assembly GCA_003563255.1). GTDB lineage: Bacteria > Desulfobacterota > Desulfovibrionia > Desulfovibrionales > Desulfonatronovibrionaceae > Desulfonatronospira. The sequence continues at coordinate 11,978 of PWSL01000191.1, forward strand.
CAAACCAAAGTGGTGATGAAGTTGCCGTATCCTGTTCCCTGGTGCATGACGAAATTAAGTACCAATACACCAAAACCGCCGAGCCTTTGTTGGCTTTTTCCGTTGAGATCAACACCGACACCGAGCCGAAACCTCTTCGCCGAAAATTTGCCTGGCGACTTCCAGAACATCACCCCTACCGATTGTCACAATCGCTGATCTTGAAAGCCAAAACGGCTCTGGATGCTCATCGGGCAACCAACAAGCTGCCGGTTTTTCATTTGCCCTATTACGACGAACTTCTTCGGACGTTTTCCGATGAAGAGACCAGGCGGGTTCTGCTGCATTGTATACGTGATGAAAGAGGTGATGACAGTTTTCTCACCAATCTTTTGAGTGATGACTGGCTGGATGTTGACGATACAGCGTTTGGCCAGCTCAAAACACTGGCCGCCGGTTATCACCGTTTTGTCAGGGCGGCCCACGAGCGCGGTGTGCTTGCCGCTTTGCTCACCGAACAGGGAAGAACCGAGGAATGGACCACACTCACCAAGGCCTATAAAGACGCTTGCCAGGCAGCAACCAAGGATGAAGATGCGATCGCTTCGCCCTCGGCCGGCATGTTGTTCCGGGCCTTTTTGATTATTTCTGAACGTGATGGTGGCACCACGGAATGGTATGCCGACCAGTATGAGCAATCAGGAATTGTCACCGTCCTGCATCCAGTTTTGCTGGAAATGCTGGAGGCTCAGATTATCTACTTGTTCCAGTGCTTTAATTATGCAGCGAGAAATGAAATCTTACGCGATGACCGCCGCAACTCTTTCAAGGACCACATTTGGCGTTCTTATGTGGACCTGGCCACTATACAGGCCCCGCTGGCCGGCCTTTTGGCTAATGAGGACAAAAACCTCGACACCAATATTCGCGGGCAAGAACTGATTCACCTGCTTGGTAAATCTCAGCATGAGGAGGGCACCCTATCCACCCGGCTGTTGTCCAATTACGACATTGTCAGCGACGACGATGATGTTTCCGATACTGAAATGTTTCGGATGACCAGCGAATCACAACTTTTGCTACGCTTATTGCGCGATTATTTACATTTGCACCCCCACGCTCGTGACGGCTTGAGCCTGGCCGTCTTTATGAACCGGGACATTCAGCCGGTGATTGCCGCCGTCCATCAATTTTTGCATTGTCTTGCCGACCACAAACAACCAAAGACATATATCCTCCATCGCAAGCGCAAACGGCCCTATGCGATCAGTGTTACCTTTTTTACCGAGTCCAGTGATGATTCCGATGTTGCAAGATGGATCGAACAGTGGCGGGAGCGGTGGGAGGCTGCCGAGTCGGAAAAGAAGTATGCTCCTTATAAATTCTGTCGTTTTACCGTGGCCCATCGCTTGGTGGAAAAAGGTGAACAAGGCTCCTTTCAGCGCTTGCTCAAAGAGAACTATGAGGCCGATATTGCGGTTTTCTACGATTTCATTGGGGCCGGCGAGAGCAGTAATCGTTTTGAGCGGGTACGGCCGTTTCACATTACGGATATCGACCTTAAATTTCCCATTCTGGAAAAAGCCTGCTGCACCATCGATACCCCCGCCGACAAATATCGACGCTCTCGGATCACCAGTAATCGGCAGTTTACTTTGGGGGCGGACCACACCAACCTGATGCACTGCTTGGCCAAGGAATCGCCCCAGACCGACACCATTGTGGTCGGCAGCGGAGATTTCAAGCCGTGGCAGACCGTAATCGACGAACTACACGACAAAACCGAATGGGTGGTTTGCGTTGACCCCAATATCGATGAACGGCTTATTGGGCAACCGCTACAGCAGTCAGCTCAAGACCGGCAAGAACGAGAGATTATCGGCTTTGGTTCCGGTGTGGGCAATCATGGTGAAAATAATTACACCGTTTCCACGGAACAGTTCACTTTGGCTGATGTTCATGCCCGTCTCCACGCGGCCCTTGCTTCTCATTTTGCCGATACCGGATGGACAGCGGATGAGTGTCAAAAGATAACCAGAGGGATTCTGCAGGAGGCCCGCAAGTTGTCCGGGTTGTCGCTGGTGCGCGCTACCGGGGTTGACGATAATCATCTTCGTGATTTCATGGCTTATGCCCTGGTCAGAAGAATGTTGCGGGAAGAGAAAGACTCCACCCTTTGCGATGATTTCATTTCTCTAGACGCCTACCGTCACTGGTTTGATTTGGCGGATAAAATGGACAGACCTGACCTGCTGTGGCTCAAGGCAAAAATAGGTGATGATCAACGCCTGCATCTGGAAATGCAGCTTATTGAATGCAAGGTCGCCAAAGAATCCCATGAGCATTTGCACAAAGCTCGTCAGCAGATTGATAATGGTCTTAGTGTGCTCAAAAAGTCCGCCTTTGTTCCCATTCACTCCTGTTCGGAGGAAGATCGGCGACCTGACCAAAGATATTGGTGGATGCAGCTTCATCGTCTGATTGCCAGCAAAGCGGAAACCAAGCGTGGCCGGCAAGCGGTGGTAACAACCGCCCTGGAACGCCTGGCAGAAGGCGACTTTGAGATTGAATGGAAGGCGGTGGTTTTTGCCTTTTGGATCGACAAGAATGATGATCGACTACAGCGTATTGGCGCCTGGGAAAGTCCCGCAGGGGTTCGGGCCGACATTTTTACAACCGGCAGCACCTTCATCAAGAATTTGGCGACGGCTCAGCAGGGTTTCTCCTTTTCATGGGAAGAACTGCAACAAAAGGCCGTTGCGGCCCCCGGCAATGTCTGCGAATTTATGGAGGATGAAGAATTCCCTGAAAGCCCGGAGGATAATGATTCGGCGATTTGGGATGGAGATGATTCTGACGATTCTATTGATGATGATTACCCTGGCGATGTTGCCGAGGAAGTCTTGCCGGACGATACCGTAGCAGTAGACCTGGCGAGTGCTGACAACATCGTGGTGTCGGCAGACGACCCCTTGCAAAAAACAAAACAAAAGGTCGTCTCCGGGCAAACAACCGGGACAGAAAAAGATTCGCAACAGCAATATATTCAAACCGTTCCCGACTCCGGTGTTGCTGCCGAAATACCCGGGCCAGCCGGCTCGCAAGTGCCAGACCGCATTCTACTGGGTACCACCATCCCCAAAGGGCAGCCGGTCTACTGGGAATTTGGCCACCCCGGCCTGGAAAACCGGCACGTACTCATTTTTGGCAAGTCGGGAATGGGTAAAACCTATGCCATTCAATGCCTGCTCAATGAAATGGGCCGCAGTCGGCAGCATAGTTTGATTATTGACTACACTGACGGTTTTTTGCCCAATCAGCTTGAGGCCGTTACCAATGATGTGTTGCGGCCGGTACAGCACGTGATTCGGCAAAACCCCTTGCCGATCAATCCGTTTATACCCAAGTCTTCAGATCATGGCGGTATTGCGATTAAAGAAAACGCCAATGCGGTAGCCAAGAGAATAGCCAGCATTTTCGAGGCGGTTTATGGCATAGGCGATCAGCAGTTCAGTGTGTTGCATGAAGTCATAATGGATGGCGTTGAACAGTATGGGATTCAGATGAGTCTTGAGCGCATGATGGCGTTGATCGAGGAACGAATGCAGGAACGGCAGCAGAAAAGTGCGGCTCAAACATTATTCAGCAAAATTCGCCCTTTCGTTTTGGATCGACCCTTTGGTAACGGTGAGGGTAAATTGGAGTGGAGTGATGTGTTGCTCGATGCGGAAACTTTCTGCCATATTTTTCAGCTTTACGGTCTAGATATGCATTCGCGTAAACTAGTAACCGAATTTGTCATGTGGGATTTATACGGCTACTTGCAGACCAAGGGAGACAAAAACAAACCTAAAGTTTTGGTGCTGGATGAGGTGCAAAACCTTGATTTAAGGGAGGGAAGCCCGCTTTCAAAGTGTCTGCGGGAAGGGCGCAAGTTTGGTTTGTCGCTAATCATGGCAACCCAGATCATGAGCAGCATGAGAAAAGATGAACGGGACAAAATGTTTAATGCCGCCCAAAAGCTGTTCTTTCGACCGGCAGACACCGAATTAAAATCATTTGCCGATATTGCAGCCATGTCAACCCGCCGTAAGTCTGATGAATGGGTGCAAATGCTTGCCTCCCTTGGTAAAGGGGAGTGCTATGCCATCGGTCCAGCCTGGAACCCTACCACCGACAAGCTTTTTCCCCAGGCTCAAAAGATCAAGATTACCTCGCTGGAGGAGCGTGGTTTCAATGTCTAAAAAAACGGCGTTTAAGCGGCTTCCAAGGAATTTTCATAAAACATTCAAGCCGGAAAGACACTATATCAGCGCCATGCTAAGATTTGCCGCCGCTAGGCAGACTGGCAGCTTTTGGGATATTTCGAAAAAAACCGGTATTCCCATGGGCAAGTCCAGCGGAAAGGTGCCGGCCATCTTGGATTATTGCCGGGGAATGGGGTTGATAGAACTGCCCAACACAGCACTAAAAAAGCCAAAGCTTACCGAGTTCGGGCGGATAGTATTTCTTGAAGACCCTTTCCTAAAGACTGAAATAAGTCAATGGTTGGCTCATTTTCATCTTTGCAGCCCTTTGCATGGCTCTGATGTTTGGTATCATTCTTTCTTTGCGGGTGCGCAAGCACTTGGTAATCGTTTCAGTAGAGGGAATTTGGAAGCTTACCTGAAGGTCGTCTATGGCGTCAGCAAGGGCAGATTGGTTGGTCCCTTACTTAACACTTATAACGACGAGGCGGCATTGAAAGTATGCGGAGCTTTGGCTATCGGCAACGATGAATTGATTCAACGCAGACCGGCCCCAATAAACAGCAAGTTAATTTTGGGATATGGTGCTTGGATGCTGCAATTAATCGACAACCATTTTCCTGGCGAGCAACAAGTCTCTGAAGCCGAGCTTGACCTTAAGGCTGGTTGGCGAACCATCCCGGGCTGGAATAACAGTCCATGGCAGATTGTTTTAGGCAGAATCGAACAAAAAGGCTTACTGAGTGTAGACAGGCATATGCAACCTTGGCTGCTGTCTCCCCGAAAAGGCGCACGAGAAGCGTGGAGAGCCATTTTCGATGACATGATTTGAGCTGTATAAGGAGTAGTTATGGCCGAGAAACTTTGCGAAATAGTCCGCTTCCGCGAAGATCGTTTGTTCTATGGAGCCGTCAGTATCAACTGGTTTAGTACGGACAGAGACAAGACGGACGCAGCAGCCAATGCCTTTATTTTTCATGGTCCCCAGTACCACGGTGTCCAGCAGGACGACGTTGGTGTTAGCCACGAACATAACTTGATTGATTCGGCCAATTTTACCCGAAGTGTAATTCGCCGGTGTTATGGTATTGAAGACCAACCATTCACATTGGCAATTGCCGGCTATGGTAGCGGCAAATCTCATCTCGGCCTTACGTTGGCCAAAATGCTTAGCGATCCTCAAGACCGAACAGCCCAAAACATCTTGGATGCCATTACATCTGCAGACCATGCCATTGGCGAAGATGTCAAAACGATTCTGAACCAATCAACCCAACCATGCCTTGTTGTTGCGTTGAATGGTATGCAATCTTTTGATTTCACTGCAGAGTTCACTAAGCAGATTGTAAGCCGTTTAAGACATGACGGCCTGGACTCCAAACCTTTTGATGAGTTGCGGCCAAGATTTGGTCAAGCCGTCAGATTGATTCGCATGGCCAGTGAAACAGTGACTACAAAGCTTGTGAAAGCTCTTGATTCTCCTTCCATTGAGCAAATTATTGCTGAACTGGAGCAGCAAGATGAGCATGTTTATTCAAAGGTTCATGATTTTTTCGCTGCAGAAGGAATGACCATTCGCGCCCTGGCTGGGGAGTCTGTGAAAGACGTAATTGATATCGCTGCGAAAGAATATTGTGGTGAGGGGAAGCCATATCGTAGCCTACTGGTGCTATTTGATGAATTCGGAAAGTATACCGAATTTGCCACCATGCGTAGCCAAATTGCTGGCAGCGGTGTTTTGCAGGATCTTTTTGAAGGTATACAGGCAAACGCTGGTACAACCTGTTTTGTGGGTTTTATCCAGTTTGATTTGAACTCCTACATAGATCGGGTGGCCCCTGAGTATAAAAATGAGATTTTACGGTATGTAACGCGATACCAATTGTCGGACAAACTATTTCTTTCCACCAACCTGGAAACACTGATTGCCAATTTGCTGGAAAAAGAACAAGTCGCGTTTTTGAATAAGCAATTCGATTGTGAAAAAATGCGAACCATTTCGGCGGATGCCATGAACAGCATTGGGAAATGGTTCCCGGCAGCTCGCAGATATAGACTCTGGAGCAATCACGAACAGTTCCACAATGTGGTGGCCAAAGGTTGCTGGCCGCTATCTCCCTATACAACATGGCTTCTATTTTACCTTACTTCCGCCGGCAAGTATTTGCAGGAGCGTTCGGCCCTAGCTTTGATGGTTGAGGCCTTTCGCAGATTTAGCGACAAAACAATAGAGGCTGGTGAAAACTGGACCATTTCTCCGGCTAATTTATGGTCCGAAATGTTGCTTCAAGATTTTATTGGCGCCGAAGAAATGGGGCAGCAAGGGGCTATAGCTCATGCTTATGCGACTGTCGACGCAAAATACGGTTCACGGTTGTCCCATGAACTGATTTTGTTGCTCAGAGCTGTAGTGTTAGCTAGTAAACTTGGATTAAAAGTCGCCGACAAGGAGGAAGCCGTTCGGGCCTTGGCCTGCCTGGCGGGGGTTGATTTTGACAACGCCGGCCAAGGGGTTAATTTACTGCAAGACGAATACAATGTGCTGGAGTGGGACGAAGCCTTCAAATCCTTTGATATCCTTGGTGATGCAGTTCCACGTACTCAGTTTCTTGCCCATCTTCGCCAGAAAGCGCGCTCTTACAGTGAGGAATCCAGGGCGCAGCTTTTTGCCGGCAAAGCACTTGAATGGTGTGAGTTGCTGGTCGATGTTGAATGCGATTTCGCCGAAGTCAACAACATCACCACCCGTGAATGGCGATACCAAGCCGTGGCAGCCAATCTTACCAACTTGCCCGCTCAGGTCATACTTGCCAGCCAGCAGTGGCAAGATGCTATCCAGGTAGATACCCCTAGAGGGACGGTGATTTATCTGTATGTAGATGCCAACCGCGATCCAGATACGGTTAGCTCTACGGCAAGGCAACTTTTGCGGGAAACAGCCAAAGAACTGCACCAGGCAACATTGCCGATTCTGCTGGTCCTCCTTTATGACGAAGAGGGTACTTTTGGTCAATATTTGGCTGAATATTCGGTTTTACAGGAAATGAGCGATGCTGAGAGGGCTCAATTCGGAAATCTTGTTGGGGCGCAACAGGAAAAATTGCGCAAAGTGATCTACGACACCGTGGAGCAGATGATCAAAGAGCGGCGTTATGTGACCGGAATGAAAGAGAAGCCGGTCGCTCGGCGCTTAGCACAAGTGGGGTCGGGATTGTTTTCGGAAATTTACAACTCCCCCATTCCCTTTCCATTTGATGGTTTCAGTACGTCCCGGGGCAATGCCGCTGAGACCTGTCATGAATTAACTCGCGAACTGCTCACCGGCAAGTTGGATTTTGAGGGGGTGCTTGCCAAGCCACAAAAGTCTAGACACCGTGCCACGAGGGTATTGAAGGAAAAATGGGGGGTGTTCAACCCAAAGCTGGGAACGGTAACAAGAAGGCCAACTTTGCCTGTTATTCGTGACCTTACCGAAAAATGGGACGACGCACTTGTAGCCGAACAGCGTCTATCCGTAGGCGATATCATCAAGGATATTTGCTTGCCGCCGTATGGGGCCAATATAGCATCGGCCGGTTTACTTTTGGCCGTTTATATCGCCCCAAGGGCAAACGAGTTGGCAATAGTTAAAGGCAAAGAACAAATCGCCATCTCCCAATGGATTCAAGAAGGGGTTTTCAAGAGTAAATTCGTCAGCTTGCCGTTGATTTCAGACGTGGAGTTGATGCAGCTTGGCGATGGTCCTTCCGAATGGGAAACAATTCTTGATGAATGGGAGCAGTGTCCAGACCATGTTGGAAAAGTTAGTATGGTTGAGCGGGTTATGGAGTTGAAAAAAAGGGTTCCGGTGCCACCTATGTTGGCCTATCGATATCAGGCTCTACTTGAGCAGACTCGTGCCAGTAAAGAACATATTGAAAAGATGGAACAAAAACAAAATGAAGTTCTGTCAAAGCTCCAGAATGGATATCAACGTCAGGACGTCGCTACGCTTGTTTGGGGCGCCATTGACTTGAAGAAAATTCACAACCGAATGGTGGCGGAACATCCAGCCTGGCCGGAATCACAGATAGCTACCATACAGTCCGGACTGGAACAATCTATCTTGGCAATCCAAGATCTTTTTCCAAAATGGCTTTTCCAACAAACTCCTAGCGCTGACACCCCTGTCGCAGTTGGAGATTTTAAGCATAAAATGTTGCGCATTGTTACGCCCAGTCTGAAGAAGCTAGGTCTTGAAACAGAGTCCGATGAACTCGAGAAGCATACGCTAAAGGTCATAAGAAATGCCGAAACCATTGCCGAAGCCAAGCAGAAATTGCGGGATGTGAAAAATTGGATGACTTCTAATGCTGAAGTTGTTCGAACTGGGCGAATTTTGGAGTTGCGTACCACGAAAAAAGTCGGCCAAAATTACCTCGAGGAGCTTAAAAAAATAGCTGGGGCAGTACCACTTGCAGATATTTCAGAAACAACAAATGCATTGAATAAATTTATAGAAAAATTCCAGATGGCTGAAAATGCTATTTCTAAAAAAGCTGATAAAGTCTGGGGGGCTGAAATAAACAGCGTTAACGATGTAGAAAGACTAATCAATGAAATAAATCAGTTAATAAATCTATACGAAGGACTACCGGACGATCTAGAAGATTTTATAATCATAAACAAAGTTCTAAGGTCAATTAAGGACTCATTTGATGTATTATCTGATCGTAATCTTACATGGGATATGCTATCTTCATCTTTTCAAATGATCATTGATGATTTGGAAAATTTAATTACAGAAGATGACGAGATACCATGGGAGCCAAAAGTTGTTATCAAATCTTTATACGATGGAATTAAAAAAGATAGAAAAACAAAAAGCACTGAATGGACAAAAATGATTATTAAAAGGGCTGATAATATTAACAACATGACAGTAGCTGAAGCGAATCAGTTTTTGTCAGAAGCAGAAATTGTTCCACCGTATGTTACGCAAGCTGACAAAGAAAAATTGCAGGAAATCATTCAAAAGGTTACCAGCCATCTTGAAAAATTAATAATTGAATGGCTTGTCGAAAAATTCAAGGAATTGTCCGAAGAAAGCAGGCAGGAATTTTTAGATATGGTGAGAGAAATTACTTGATTTCCCGATGAGACCTACCATTTTAGAAAAAAAACCATGAATCAGTGAATACCGTAAGGAAAGAAAGTCCGGGATACGAATGGCTGACCATCTTTTTTATATGCTCACGGATAAAGCAGGGGGGAGGGGCTTCATGTTTGTGGAAATCCTGGCCCTGGCAGTAATCATGTAC
>PWSL01000054.1 GCA_003563255.1 Desulfonatronospira sp.
TGACCTCCGGGGACTGGCTCTTTTGCCGCCTGATTTTTTGTTCAATTGCAAGTTTTCAAACGGCAAAAGTGCCTGTCCCCAATTGAGACAGGTTATAATTTTTTGAAGTTTCGCTGTAGTGGTAATAAGTTTCGCTGTAGTGCTGATCATTTCAGATTGCCATCAAAACAATAAAAGGACTAGCCATGGAACAAGAAGCGCCTCAGAGAAATCTGGCCCTGGACCTGGTCCGGGTCACAGAGGCAGCCGCCCTGGCATCTTCGCGCTGGCTGGGGAAGGGGGACAACAAAAACGGAGATCTGGCTGCAGTGGATGCCATGCGCCTGAGCTTCAACGCCATTGAAATCAGGGGCGTGGTGATAATTGGTGAGGGAGAAAAAGACAAGGCCCCCATGCTTTACAATGGAGAACCCCTGGGCACAGGACGGGGACCCGGCATGGATGTTGCGGTGGACCCGGTAGAGGGCACAAAACTGCTGGCCTATGGCCGTCCCAACGCCATTTCAGTGGTGGCTCTGGCTCCCAGGGGCACCATGTATGATCCGGGACCGGCCTTTTACATGCAAAAGATAGCTGTACCCACCCAGGCCCGGGACTACGTAGACATTAATGCCCCTGTAAAAGACAACCTTCAGTCCATTGCATCCGCCCTGGGCAAATCGGTGGACGACCTGGTGGTTTTTGTGCTGGACAAGCCCCGTCACAGGAACCTCGTTCAGGAGATCCGGGAGGCGGGTGCCCGCATTCAGCTGCATACCGATGGGGACGTGGCTGGAGCACTGATGGCCGTAAGCCCGGACGGCGATGTGGACGTCATGATGGGTACCGGAGGTACACCAGAGGGCGTTCTGACAGCTGCCGCCATTATTGCCATGGGCGGGGAAATGCAGTGCCGGCTTGATCCCCAGTCAGAGCAGGAAAAGAACAACCTGCTGCAGTCCGGGTATGATTTGAAGCAAGTCCTTACTGTACGCGACCTCATCCGCAGCGAGGATGTATTTTTCGCTGCAACCGGCATCTCAGGTGGTACTTTTCTGCAGGGTGTCAGTTTTACCGGACAGGGAGCGTTGACCCGTTCCATGGTCATGCGGGGCAAAACAGGTACTCTGAGACGCATTGAATCACTTCATTCATTTGAAAAACTGCTGCGCATCAGCGCCATCAAATACAAATAATTACAAAGTCATGAACCCGAGACAGACATGAGAAGGGCAAAACCCATCATACTCGGCATTGCCGGAGACAGCGGCTCCGGCAAGACCACTCTGGCCCAGGGCATAATACAGATCCTGGGCCCCGAAATAGTCACCAACATCTGCATTGATGATTATCACAAGTACAGCCGGGCTCAGCGCAAGGAGACCAACCTGTCCGCCCTGCACCCGGACTGCAATTATCTGGATATTCTGCAGAGCCACATTACTGAACTGCGCCGGGGAGGAGCAATTCTCAAGCCCGTCTATGATCATCAGAGAGGGGATTTCGCCCTGCCTGAATATGTGCTGCCAGGGTCTTTTATCATTGTGGAGGGTCTTCTGGGATTTTACAACAAAAAACTTCGGGAAATCTTTGACCTCAAGGTATTCCTGGATCCCGAGGACTTCCTGAGAAAAACATGGAAAGTGCAGCGAGACATCTCTCAGCGCGGATACTCTTCTGAGGAAGCGGAAAACACGGTGTACCGCAGGGCGGAAATGTCGGCGCGCTACATCGCTCCACAGCGTGAACATGCCGACATAGTGCTCAACTTTTACCGACCTGGAGAATTACCCCAGGAGACCGGCAGCAAACTCAATGCAAAGATGATCTTAAGACCAACGGTCAGACACCCCGACTTCTCAGAACTTGTAGAAGAAAATCCCGGTTCAGAGGAAAACTGCCTTTCCTTTACTCTGGGCCGGGACTCGGGAACTCCCGTGGACCTGTTGCACATCCAGGGCAACATCAGGCAGAACACCATGGAGTCCACAGCCAAGATTATCCTGGATAACCTGCCAGAAGCCGGACCCACCAGCATTGCCGGTACAGGACGCTACCTTGAGGGCAAAACCCAAAAGACCAGCTATCCCCTGGCACTGACTCAACTGCTCATCAGCTTTTATCTGCACAAGCTCAAATTGAACCGTTAACCTCAAAAATGACAGGTATTGCAACCATCTGCAATGCCGGAGACTGAAGTATGCCCAAGGAAATGATCCTCTCGCCCTCACTTTTGTCATCCGACTTCAGCAACCTGGCCCGGGAACTCAGGGACCTGGAAGATGCCGGTCTGTCCTGGGTGCATTGGGATGTAATGGATGGCTCATTCGTTCCCAATATAACCTTTGGCCCTCCAATCATAGCCGGATGCCGCAAAAACAGCGGTCTTTTCTTCGATGTACACCTGATGATAGAGGCCCCTGACCGTTATCTGGAAGACTTTGTTCACGCCGGGGCAGACCTTTTATGCGTCCATGCAGAGGCCTGCAGACATCTGGAGCGTACTCTGTCAGAGATATCCAGGCTGGGCGCTAAACCAGCTGTTGCCCTGAACCCGCATACCCCTTTGCAGGTGCTGGAGTACGTCCTGCCTCAAGTAGAAATGGTCCTTATCATGAGCGTCAATCCAGGTTTTGGGGGCCAGACGTTCATACCCTTCAGCCTGGAAAAAATCCGCAGACTGAAGTCCATGATAAACCAGTGCAACTCCCGGGCACTGATCCAGGTGGACGGGGGGGTCACCCCTGACAACACCAGGGATCTTCTGGAGTGGGGCGCCGATGTGCTGGTCTCAGGTTCCGCCTTTTTCGCCCACCCTCCGTACAGGCAAAGGCTTGAGACCTTTATGCAGGCGGCAGGGGAGCAACTTAAGATCCCTTGATCCAGGCAATCCAGACTCAGACTTCTTCTTGCACTGTCTGCACCCCGGCCTGCTCCCTGTGATGTATCCTTTTCACTGCATCCCCGGCCCAGTTGCTTAGCTGGGTAATGGCGTTGGAATTTACATCCGGGCGGGCATCAGCGGCATTGAACCATACCTTGCCCTCCACCGGGATACCCAGGGCGCAGATATGCTCATTTATGCCGCCGTCTTCTGCCACGAGCTGGTAATCCTGGGTGATATCCAGTCCGCCCATCTCGAAACTTCCGGTATTGTCGGAATTGGTGTAAGTACGTGCCATCCCGCGCTGCAAAAGGTTCCGGATGAGGGCTGATGTGTCGTTTTTGTTATCCACGCCATGGATACGGCCATTGACCACATGATGCACTATCCTCCGGGATCCGGGAACTTCCGGACTTGACACCTCAAACAATCCCTTTTCTTGATCCATTCGGATCTCCGGTGATGGGCCTGAAAAAGAAACAAGGCCCTGCCTGACCAGACTCCAGAGTTCCTGTACACTTTCAATGGGTGGCCCCACCGCAACCCGGTTGTTGGTGCGCTCAAAAGTCTTTTTCATGTACCGGTGCGAGGCCGCGGTCAGTCCCCCGTGATCCACCGCATTTCTCAATGTATCCCGCAGATCACGCAGCACCGAGTCCACCGCGTTTTTAACAGGGCTGTCCATATTGCCCTTTTTTGCCTCTTCGATATCATGGCGGATCTCCTGCAGCACAAAATCCGTGTAATGCGCCATGGAGTCGAAAAGAGTCTCACCGGGTTTTCTAGCGGACTCCAGCCTGGACAAAGGATTTTCCAGGTATTGCCAGTCAAACCTTTCATGATGTTCAATCTCTTTTTGCACCAGGGCCGCTCTTTGGGTTGCATCCCGACAGTTCAAATATGCGCGGCCGAAGTCTTCACCCTTGAGGGTCTTGTAATAAACGTATTCCATTTCCTGCAGAATCAGGGGAAAAAGTTCATCCCTGAAGTCCAGCTTGCCTTTTTGCTTCAGCCTGTGCACAAGTTCCCTGGTAAATATCCGGGCCTGGTACTGTTCTGTCTTCTGGTTGATCCCACGTGCGCAATACGGGAGCCCCAGCCTGGAGCCCAGGATGATATGCGGTTCCTTTCCGCTGGGGAGATACCTTCCGGACCGGAACTCTCCGCTTCGTCCATGGGTGAAGCCTCTGACTACATCCGTGGCAGTCAGTCCCATGCCTATGACGTATACGGTCTCATGCGGCTGGATGTGCTCTAATTTCGAAGCTATGGGATAGGCCAGGTGAACATAGGAAATGTTGTCACCTTTTTGCTGCCCGGCCTCAGCAAACTTGTTTAACCTGTCCTCCAGGCTGCCCGGTACAATCCTGTTTTTGGAATGCCCGGTGAGCAGGACCACTTCCTGGGCGTAAATCCTTTCACCATTATCAAGCAGTACCACCTGCAGCCCATCTGGCGCAGGATCTATATCAACGGCCTCAGCCACATGCCGGTGCAGGCGCACATTTTCCGGAAAATTAGCCTCTGTCCAGTCAAAGCAGGCAGCCAGGTACTCTCCGTGCAGCGCCCTGGGCGGGTAGTCGTTTTGACCATAGCTGTAGCCCTTTTCCTGCAGATAGCCGTACAGAGTTTTTCTTGATTCCCTGGCACGAGCCTCGGCATCATCATCCCCAAAAGCTGTAATCTGGCAGGAAACGGTGTTCAACAACAGGTAATGAGGCTGATTTACGTTGTGAACATTGCCCCCACCGAACTTGCCGGATTTTTCCACCACGTGAATATTGACCTGGTTTTCAGGAGAGTTGGCGGATAAGGCCAGTGATAAACGCCTTAAACAGTAAGTTCCCCTGGGACCTGCGCCGATAATTACAATATTATGCTTCATAACAATCTCCATTCAGTTATTGGTCTGCAGTATCTGTTCAGCGCTTTGCATGTGGCACGGGGGCTGACTCTTCCGGGACCCGCTTGTCCTAAAAAATGAGTCATTATAACACTACAGCGGCACTTTGTGTAAATTATCGCCTCGGCAACCGGGGACAGGCACCCCGAACTTATTTTTAAAAACCGTCAGTCTTCTGTAAGCAAAATAAGTGCGGTGAGCCAGTCCCCTTCCAGCATAAATTAAAGTGTCGCTGTAGTGATAAGCACAAAATGATGCTCAAGTGGGTTCCGGAGTGCCTGTCACCTGCTTTCCTAAAAAGCGCTGAAGAGATACGCTCTGTAAAAACTCCTATACTCTTTTAGGCATTTTATCCGCATCTTGCAACATCCTGATTTCCCGGCCGCCGAATCCGCGCTTCTCTGAAATCCCACGCACCAATCCTTCCTCTCCCACTCTGATTCTCTCTTCTCTGCACCACCCACTTACTCTTCTTCACCCCTCTCCTGCTCATCTTCCACTCCAATACCCCACATCCCCTTACTCCCATATACCCACACTCAGCCACTCCCCAACATAAATTATTGACAAACCCGTCCTGCTGTGATTCAGATAAGTTCACATGTATCCATTCAGGGGGTCCTCGGTGGTGACTATTGGCAAAAGGCCGGGGGACTGTCCCCGCTTATGTAAGATTGTGCAATTTCACAATATTTAGCGATTGTAATTTTTGTGTTTGTGCAGGAAAAATGTCGCGGGGACTGTCCCCTGGCCGGTATCTGCCCCCTCTGAATGGTTACGTTCACTTCAGGGGAGTAGTCGCTTCGCTCGTGTCGGGCGAAGGCGTACGTCAACATCATCGGCCATACAAATCAGCCGTGGCGTGCGCGACCAGATATGGCTTGACGAGACCTGTGGCATTGAACTCCGGTTCTCAAAGGCACCAGAGAACCTTACCCTGACCGGGCAATGGAGTTTTATGTCTCATGTTTCGCAAACAGCCGCCCGGTCCACAAGGCGCAACATGGAAGCATTCCTGATTTCAACCCTTGCTGTGGGTATTGCCGAGATAGGAGACCGTTCCCTTTTTCTGGCCATCCTTCTAGGTGTTCAGTATCAACGTCCCTGGCCCGTTTTCTGGGGCATGACCACCGGACTCTTTTTAAACCAGGCCTTATCCGCGCTTCTGGGCGTCTGGCTGTTCAGGGTAATAAACCCCGAATGGCAGGGCTGGATTGTTGGGACTGTTTTTCTAATTATGGCGATATGGGTGCTTATCCCGGATGATGAAAAAAAATTCAAGCAACGCTCAACAGGAAGCATTTTTCTGGCATCTGCACTGGCTTTTTTCATCCTGGAGATGGCGGACAAGACACAACTGGCTGTGATAACCCTGGCAGGAGCATTTGAAGCCTTTTTACCGGTAGTGGCAGGGGCAACTCTGGGTATTCTATTAGTTACCACCCCTGCACTCTGGCTCGGCTCCCGCTTTGCTGCCAGGCTGCCCCTGAAATTACTCAGGATATCAGCCTGCTGCCTGTTTCTGCTCATTGGAGGCTGGGTACTCCTGGATACTGCAGGCATTCTGCCCCATTACGAACTGTTGCAGCCGGCAAGATATTTTGAGGCTCTGCAATAA
>PWSL01000074.1 GCA_003563255.1 Desulfonatronospira sp.
ATACTATCAGGAACCTTGAAGAGAAAGGACATAAAGTATTCGTACTGATTAAGAAAAAGGACATTCTGGAGGACCTGCTCCAGCGTGCAGGCATGGATTATCTGAATATTCTGCCCGAGGGCCGCAGTGATGGTAAGGCGGGCATTGCTCTGGGAGTCATGAAAAGGGACTGGAGGCTTTTTCGCTTTTGCCTTTCCAACCGCCCTGACCTGCTCATGGGCACATCCGCTGAGATCGGCCATGTGGGCACGATGCTTCGTATTCCTTCTGTAAATGTGAACGAAGACGACGCAGCCGTGATATCCACTTTCTGTAAGATCAGTTATCCTTGGTCAACTCATGTTCTTTCTCCACGTGTCTGCGACAACGGCAAGTGGGAAGAAAAGTCGATAAAATATGAAGGATATCATGAACTGGCCTATCTTCATCCCAATCATTTCACCCCGTCCGTGGAGGTGGTTGAGTCCTACTTTCCCGCTGACAAACCATACTTCCTGATCCGCTTTGCCAGGCTCACCGCCCATCATGATACCGGCATCAAAGGCATCAGCAATGATCTGGCCTGGAAGATTATTGAGATCCTTAAACCCAGGGGGCAAGTGTACATTACTTCCGAAAGAGAGCTTGATCCAGAGTTCGAGCCATACCGCATGTCCATCAACCCCCTGGATATTCATCACGTAATGGCGTTTGCTTCTCTGTATATCGGGGACAGCCAGACCATGGCCGCTGAAGCCGGAGTCCTGGGCACGCCCTTTGTCCGGTTCAACGATTTTGTGGGCCGGATAGGCTACCTGGCTGAGCTTGAGGATGTATACAAGCTGGGATTTGGCATAAGACCCGATGATCCTGAAAAGCTGTTGTCTATAGTCCAAGAACTCGTAAACACTGATAGTCTGAAAAATCTTTTTCAAGAGCGCAGGCAGAAAATGCTTGAGGAAAAAATTGATGTGGCCAGGTTTATGACCTGGTTTGTTGAGAATTACCCAGAAAGCGCCAGCACCATTAAAGAAAACCCAGACTTTCAGTATAGGTTTAGATGAAGGTTAAGGTATGAAAGAGAGAAGGAGTGATGGAGAGACGGAGTGAGGGAAAGAGGGAAAAAGAGATGGAGGGTGTGATGTGGAAAAAGTGAGGACACATAAGGATTTACGTGTTTATCAGAAGTCTTTCGATCTGGCTATGAGGATTTTTGAAATCTCAAAAAATTTTCCAGCTGAAGAGAGATACTCCCTTACTGATCAAATACGTCGTAGTTCAAGGTCTGTCTCTGCAAATATTGCAGAAGCGTTCAGATCCAGAAGATATCCAAAAGCTTTTATTTCCAAACTCGGCAATGCTGAATGTGAAGCCGCAGAGACACAGGTATGGCTTGATTATGCCCTTGCCTGTAAATATTTGGACCAGCCAACACATGAAGAACTCTACCTGGAATATGATCATATCTTGGGTATGCTGGTAAAAATGATAGTGCAGCCTGATGAATGGTGTTTCAGTAATCAATGATAAAGAAGATTTTTCTATGAAAATAATTTCAGTAGTCGGCGCAAGACCAAATTTTATGAAAATTGCTCCTTTCATAAGAGCTATTGAAGACTACAACAACAATTCAAACAATATTTCTTCACCACCGAATCCCTCCCTCTCCCCTGCGCGACCCCCCTCTTCTCCGCTCCATCTCTCCATCCCTCCTTCACTCCATCATATTTTAGTCCACACCGGCCAGCATTATGACGACAAGATGAGCCGTTCTTTTTTCCAGGCTTTGGATATTCCTAAAGCGGATATAAATCTCGGGGTCGGGTCAGGCACGCATGCCCAGCAGGTTGGCCAGACCATGATGGAATTTGAAAAAGTCCTGCAGCAGGAAAGGCCGGATTGGGTCGTGGTGGTGGGAGACGTGAACGCTACCCTGGCCTGCTCTGTCACGGCTAAAAAGGAATGGGTAAAATGCTGCCATATCGAGGCAGGACTTCGAAGCGGAGATATGACCATGCCGGAGGAGATCAACAGGCTGGTCACGGACAGGCTATCAGATCTCTTGCTCACCCCGGATGAGCTGTCTTCAGAAAACTTGCGCAAAGAAGGTGTGTCTGAAGAACGAATCAGGTTTGTGGGCAATATCATGATTGATACGCTTGAAGCCCAGCGCGGGAAGGCTGAAGCTCTCGACATCAATGAAATAATTCTAAACAACAGTCTTGATCATCAACAGATAACTGATAACCGACAACTGATAACCGACGGCTACGCCGTAATAACCATGCACAGACCGTCAAATGTTGATGATCCGGTAATTCTGGGGGCGTTGATAGATTTTTTGTGTGATGAAGTGTGCCGGGACATGCCCTTGATCTGGCCCATTCATCCCAGAACTGAGAATAACCTTAAAAACTTCGGACTGTGGGAACAGGTGGTTCAGACTGACAACATGATCCTCTTATATCCGGTTGGCTATCATGAAATGCTGCGGCTGAACATGGGAGCACGGATCATGCTCACGGACAGTGGCGGTCTGCAGGAAGAATGCTGTGTCCTTGGCACTCCCTGCCTGACCCTGCGCTGGAATACAGAGCGCCCGGTTACTTTGAAGGAGCATGGCGGAGCCAGTGTTCTGGTGGGCAATGCCATTGAAAATATACGCCAGGCATACCATCAGACCCTGAAAGAAGAACGCAGGCCTGTGCGTCCCAAGCTCTGGGACGGCCAAACAGCAAAGCGTTGTCTGGTTGCGATCCTGGAATACGAGAAATCATAAACAACATCCTGAAACCATTACCAAAACGCTTCTTACCCATTCCGCGCAATGCCTGAAATGGGTAATTTAGAACTTATTTTACCCATTTCTTGCAAGGCCTGAAATATATATGACTTACCACACATTATGAGAAAAATGAGATATGGGAATGAATGGGAATATAACTTCTTTTTTGCCTGGCTCATTAATATTAAGACTTATCCGAACAGTGCCGGGATAATGCAGGAGAATCCTGATTATCAATATAGATTTTGGTAGATTTTTCAGCTCTATCTATTTGCTTCGTCATAACTTTGCTTAGCCATATTCATGGTTTCCCTGGAGCTATTGATTAATTTAGCTGCTTGTTCCAGGTTGTTTTGGTCGGGAACTACTCCAGACATCATTTTTTGCAATTCCGTCAAAAGTTTATTCTCAAGCTCATCCAGGAGAAAATGAAACCCTTCATGGCCATATTTATCAATAAAGTCAGATTGATGAGGCAAAGCAGTCTTTATTAGCTGTGACATGGCATCTGTATTCAACCATTTTTCTGACCCGATTCCTGATTTAAAAAATTTCAGTTTTATTACCGCAAGCATGGCAATGGCTTCATATGCAGAAAAAAAGGCCCACACCATCGGGGTTACAAAAGGCCGAGCCTTTGCTGCCATGCTTTGACCAGTTTTGCTGGGGTCAAGCTTTTCATCAAGTATAGAAAATAAATGACGGAAATTTTCATTTTTAGCTGCTTCTTCTAATGCAGGTTCAAACTTGATTACAGCCATGAGTGATGAAATACGTTTAGCTGGAGCAAGGTCCTGTACAGTGGACCAGATTAGTTCCACAGCTTCAACCTGGCGCTTATGCATAGCCTGGTTTCTAGTTGCCATTGAATTTACAGCATAATCACGCAGGGCAGTGATTTCAGCCTGCTTGGATTGCAATTCTAGCTTATGCAGCTCTTCTTTCTGACGAAGATCAGATTTAAGTTTTTCCAGCTTTGAATTAAATTTATGCTCAACGCCTTTTGTGAGAAAAGATGCAATCATTTTACGGCCGAGAAAAAGACCTAAGGCCAAAATACTGGTCGTTGCCACGGAAGGCATCCATAAAGTTAAGTCCATAGTAACCTCGAATTGATATTATTATTAAGGGGTTATTTAAATTTTTACCAATTGAAATAATAGCTGGCAAAACTTAACCAGGCTACAAAGGGCAAAGATCCTGGTCTTGACACGTGACTTTCTTTATGGTTGATGTTAAGACTTTATAAAGCTTGCCCCAGACTTGGATTGACACTGTTTTTCAGTATCTTAACATAATAATCATATCTTCTTTTTATTCAACAATCTTTCAACTAACCAATATTTTTAAAATAATATTATCCATGAATATCCTGAAAGTTGATTTAATCTTGCAATATATTCTAGCAGTGGCCTCAGAAAACGATTGGGATGAGAGGGACCTGAGCAATATCCACTTTATCAAATATATGTATCTGGCTGATCTGGACTATGCAACCCGGTGCGCTGGCAAAACATATACGGGCATTGATTGGCAATTTTTTCGTTTTGGACCCTGGTCTGCAGAATTGAACAGGAGGATCGAGCCGGCCCTCATGGCAATCGGGGCTGAAAAAAAGGTGATCGAGAGTACAAAATTTGATGATTTTACCCGGTGGTCTGTTTCTGACCGGGACTTGATTACTGAGCTAGAAAATAAGATAGATACTATGATTGCCCTGGCCATCAAGGGCGCTGTAAAAAGATTCAAAAATGATACAGAGTCACTTTTGCACCATGTATACCAAACCCGCCCAATGCTTTATGCTGCACCTGGAGAATACCTGGATCTTTCCAGTTCGGGTGTAAGCCATGCTCCGGTGAAAGACGGAACCTCTGCCGAAGACTTGACCGCGAGGCAGAAAAAAAAGCGCAAGATTGAATTTGATAAGCTCAAAAAAGGCTTTCAGGAAAGGTTGACCAAAAAGAGGGAAGAAACGGCCAGACGAAAATCCAGACAGCCGGCCCCCTGTTATGATCAGGTTTTTCTGGAGGGTGTTGAGACTCTTGAAAAACTAGCTGGGCCTGAAATTCCCTCAGGAAAGATCACGTGTTCCTTCAGTGAGCATTTCTGGAAATCAAAGGCCCGGTATGATCCCGAAATACCCTGATGACAGTTTCCAGGCTTTTTTTGAAGAATGGTGGATTCAGGATGATGGACGTGAGTTGTGCCGTGGACGTTTGATAAAGGCCTTTGTTCCCCATGTGGACCAGGTCCCCTGTGCCTTGAAACCCATTGCCAGAACTGACGACAGGGAACATCAGCTTGCCGATTGCGAGATTGTACATGTAGATATCTCTAAAGTCTTTGAACGCCGCACCCTTCCTGTTGCAGGACTCATCTGCTATGAAGGCGAGATAAGAACTGTCTACCGGGCAAAAAAAAGACCTATGCTGCTTATTGCCCTTGCGGGACAAAGCGTACCTCCTGAATTAACAAGGGGAAGGCCTAAATATCAAACATCTGCTACCCACCTGGCAATTCCTTACTATGGTGGAACTGCCGATGGAAAGAGGGCCGGATTTGACCCTGAATTTTTAGCCCGCCTGCGCAAATGCGAGTTTCCGCAATTCTCCTGGGATATATTGCCGATAGACCGCGGTGAAGAGTCTGTATTGAGAATAGATCATATCCAGCCCATCAGTACTCATTACAAGTCCTTTCACCCTACTGAGTTCAGACTTTCTCAGGATGCTTTGAATTTCATGGATGAATGGGTAGCCTGGCATATATTTGATCAACTGCCAGAAGATGACAGCTTGCTTGGATATCTCAGGAAAGGTCTTAACGAAATTTGTTGACAGATTCCTTTCGCTGGAACTTTTCTAGAATTACTCATAATTCCGCGTTGACATTGCAGGCAAGCCCATTGTTTTTGACATCCATCCCAATGAATTCATCGATGAATCTGGTGAAGAAAGAATTATCCACAAAAGATCTAAAAACCCATTTACCTATTTTTTAAAAGACGTGCTGCGCTCCAGGCTCAAGGTCCGCAACCTGGGGCCGGGAGCTGCGGGTTTGTATGAACGGGAGATCGACTTCTATTGCAGCCGTGGCTATGAGTTTACGATACTTAAGGCCTACTGCGGGCAGACTGGATTGCTGGAATAAAAGAGAAGAGGAAGAGGTTTGCCCACGAAACACACGAAATAGCACGAAAAGCAGAAAGGATGATTTATCCGCCGGGGAAAAGCTCTCGGCGGATAAGGCTTCGCCGCTACGCGGAACCAAAACGCATCTGCCGGATAGAATCATGTTCAATGTCCATCCGCAGCGGTGGCATGATCAGCCGTGGCTGAAGGAACTCGTAGGGCAGAATGTGAAGAACTTGGTGAAGGCGGTTGTTGTGAAGAGAAGAAGAAGAGATTAGCCCACGGAACACACGGAAGAACACGGAAGGAAGAAAAAACAATTTTCCTGGCAGGAAAGAAGAGCCTGCCAGGAAATAGGCTTCCGACGCTACGCGGCATAGAACTTAATTTCCGTGCTTTTCCGCATGTTCTGTGGTCATGATTCTTTTCAGTTAGCGAGAGGTCGTTATGCAATATGAAGATTTGACCTACAATATCCTGGGGGCC
>PWSL01000184.1 GCA_003563255.1 Desulfonatronospira sp.
CAAAAATAAAACAGTCCCAGCGCCAAGTGCTGAACCCCCGTCATGGCTCAAATTTTTCTTGTTTTTTGTGACAGGGTTTCAGGAGTAAGCCACTAAAGCGGGCTCAGCCCGCAACCCAAGAAAAAGAAGTGCTCGTATCCCACACTTGGGACAGTCCCCGCGACAATATTTTATTGGTTACTGAAATCTTTCATTAGCAAAACTGGTTGCCTTTGACCTGGTTAGTTCTTAGAAGATGTCAGATGTCGTAAGAAAACAGGAGTGCTATGGGGGGACTACGCCCTTAACCCAGATTAAAATGCCCCCTGTCCCTAATACAGCCTACTGCAGGACCTCCTCCAGGCTCTGGGCCGTCAGTATCCGCTCCGACCAGCGTATCAGGCTCTCTGAATCAGCAGATTCAACCAGGCGCTGCTTGTCCTCTGGGATTTGACCGAATTTCAGGGACATTTGACGAATCAGCAATTGTGCTTCGCCCTTCTGCACTCCCTTCTGCATTCCTTCTTCTCTGAATCTTTCAGCAAATGCACTCATAACCTCAGCCTCCTCGGAATATTTGTATACATATAGCTTGTATTCCATATCGTCCAGATCAGCGTAGATGTCAATGAAATCAAGATACTTCAGGCGCTTCTCAGTTTCAGGCTCAAGCCGGCGCAGGCCCCGTACAGCATCAGCGTAGACGTCAACCTTCTGTTCAGGGCGGTAGCTCATGTTGGGCAGGTTGAGCCTTGCTACAATATTTGAACTTTCCCGGTATTGTTCATAGGACAGACCCTTCAGGGCGCATTCGATGAATGAAAACCGGAGGTAATTCTGCTCATCCCCTGCAAGTACAAGCTCCCGGGCATAATTCCCGGCATACAGAAATATGACCACCGGGACCACCCTGTTTGTTTTGAACATCTCGGATAAATCAAGGCAATAGTGTGCCAGACGGTGAATGGAAAAACGTCTGGGATCGGTGTCTTCTTCAACAACAAACAAGATGGCCTCTCTGGTACCATCCGGCCATTCCACCAGCAAAGGCACATCCAGTTCCCTGAAGCGGTCTCCCAGCCGGTTTTTGAGCTGTTCTTCACGGATGGGAATTATTTTTGCCCCTTTATCCAGGGACTTAGCCTCTGCTCCGACGAAAAGCTCAAGGGCATCGCGGGGATAGTCCAGGATCAGGTTTTTGAAATTCTGGTCGTTGCTCATTACGGATTTTCCTCGTCAGATTATTTGTAAACATTCAGGAGGGCAGATACAGGCCATTAGGCGATTAGTACAACTTTCAAACAAACATGTTGATCGCTAAAATCGGTTCCTGGTTCCTGGTTCTTCGTTCCTGGTTACCTCTCCTTACCCTGCTCCAGCCTTACCTTTCGTTCCCAGGCTCCAGCCGCTTCTTAAAAAATGTGGCTGGAGCCTCAAAAAAACGATGTCCCCAGGCTGGAGCCTGGAAACAAAAAAAAGGAAAGCAGGGGGCAGGCACTCTGGGACCATTCAGTCTCTGGAGAACTTAAGAACTCTGAACAGATAGGTGATTAAGGTTCAGTCATCAACGAGACAGGACCAGCCTGACATCCATATGCTCCGGGCTGTCCATTCGTCTGTCCAGCCGGCATGAGACAATATTCAGGTCGGAAATATTACTTAAAGTTTCAAAAAAATACAGAAGCTCTATCAGATCAAGTCGTTCCAGGTAAAGCTGTACACCATCCTGTGCAGTTGAATTGCTTGATGGGCGTAATGAGGCCAGCCTGTCTTCAAGACCTGCATCTCTGATGACCTTCTGTATGCCTGCCAGTGGGGAAAGGTGAGCAATTGATTCCGACTCCAGCTCCATGGACTTACCTATCTCAGCTGCCAATGGCAGGGCCCTTTCGTACCTGGCTTTGATATTCCGGGTATCCTGGAGCACATCAGATGCAGCGGAACTGATCCAGGACCACAGGATGACTGGAAGCAGCACAGCTGCAAAAAGCAAGAAAAAGGCGACCCTTTTTTGTTCTCCCGGGGACCTGGTATCCCAGGCAAGCATTCTTTTTATTCCAGCTCTGATATCCATATTGAATTAAATTTTTATCCTACAAAGACTTAAGCATTCAGGGGGGTCCTCGGTGATGACTACTGGCACTCTCGCCTCTGGCGTGACCAGGGACTGTCCTACGCTAAGTACCAACGCGGGCCTGGCCCGCAACCCAGATAAGAAAAGAGTTTTTTACCCACAGATCACACCCAAGTTAAATGGCTTGGCCTGCACTTCGTGAATCAGGGCAAGACCCGCAAGGAAAAGGTATCAGCCCTTCGGACGGGGGAAGATTACTCCCCGCTGAATAACGAAGGAAATCCCGGCGTGCCAGGATCAATATCTCACCCTGAGGGTTATCTCCACCCTGTCCCCGGCACTCTCAGCCTGATCCAGGGTAAAGCTGTACCCTTCGGCATCATTCAGGTTTTCAAGGAACCTCTCCATCTGCTCATAGTTGTCCAGGGAAGCCTGCACCCTGCCTGAGTCAATACCCAGGGAAAAACCATGAACCAGGAGGCTCTCAGGGGCCGCCCTGCTAAGCCGGCCCAGGAACTCCATGAAATCCACCCCGAGTCTGTGAGTGTTTCGGGACTGTTCAGCCCTGTAGAGCAGCAGGCCATACGGATCAGATCCATAGTCAGGACCAAGGGCACCGGTATAAACTTCTTCCAGGGCTGTCTGCCATTGCGCCCTTTCCATCTCAAGGGATCGCAGCTTGTAAATCTCTCCCCCGCAAAAGAGCATCCCAGCCAGAAACAAAACAGCTGCAGCCTTTAAAACAAGTTTACTTCCTGATTGCACCTCGCTTATCTGGGATAACTGCAGCTTGAAGCTGTTCCAGGGAACTGCATTGGCAGCCACAGACTGTATTACATCCTGAACAGTCAGCAATGCAGGAGAGGTTGATAGCCCGGAGTCCCGGACTCTTTGTTCCAGTTCCTGCTCATCCCCGAAAAAATATTCCAGCCTGTTATCCATGACCAGCATGCGGGGGTCCCCGGGGTTGTGCATGGTCCAGAAATGAGTATTCGTATTGACGGTGGCGGCCCGCCCCCCCAGAAATGCAGTGGTGACCGCACTGGCCCTGAGCAGCAGTGGTTTATGTTGCTGCACAAATGCATCCAGTTCTCCGGATCTGAAGCACCCCAGGACATCAATCCCGGTATCCAGAACTTCCATGCTCTCCCCCCCGGAAGGAGCAGGGAACAGGTGCCTGAGCTGCAGTTCAGCAGCTGCATGCATGACTTTACGTTTTTTGCCCTGGAGATCTTCTGGAATATGAAAGAAGAAAAAACGATCCGGCAACATCACCAGGAGTGGATACCTGGAACTAGCGGGCGGTTCTTCTATCTCCTGCACTTCCTCTGGAGTACAGAAGTACCACTCCACCCTGCCCTGCTCAGGCCTGGCCAAGTAGAATTCCCGGGGTGAACCGCGTTTAAATAAACTCATATCGCTCCCGACTTGAGAACATCTTTCGCCAGTACCCGGGCAGACGTCTCATGTTGTGAATCCACCGCCTGTACTATATAGCGGTGCTTCTCAATCCACCCCCCCAGTTCCACCTGTACCAGGATTTCATAGTATTCAGGATCAATGACAATGTAATTCAAAGCATGGGTGTATGTAGACATATCCATGTCCGTTGCGGTCAACAACTGGTTGGGGTGTGTTATTCTTTTCTCCCGGCGCAGGCTTTCAATGCCGGACCAGTAGGGCGTCAGCTCTGGAATGAGCGCCAGTACTATCTCTCTGTCTGCGGAGTTGATGTCTATTCTGTCCTGTTCACCCCAGACCGTAAAATTCTGCCTGATCCACTCAGGATTCAAATCTTCAAAACCGGGTATCATCAGTATTTCTTCCGGTTTCTGCAGCTTTCTTCCTGGAGCGGAATATTCCAAATTCCTGCTGGAATAATCATGGACTAAGGCTGCTGTCGTAGCTCCATGGCCGGATATTTCCATATCCCCCATCCAGTAAAGCAAATGTTCCATTTTTTCCAGGGAAAAATCTCCGGCGGCGAATAACTCAAACACAGCTTTTCGGAAATCCTCCCTGTTGTTACTTTCTGTGACCATTGCATTTATCGGCAGCCTGGAAACACAGGGTATGATAAGTATCTGCAGCCCCTGATCTTTCCATGCGGCTCTCCAAAGGTGGGCAGGCAAATCCGCCCGGTTGTTTCGAATCTCCTGAAGCATATTAATGCCCATATCCAGGCCTTCTTCAGCCAGAATCCCTGCCCTGTACTCCAATGTCAGCCTGGCAGCCCCTTCATGGCTGCGAGTGGTTGTTTCAGTGACATGCAATACCACCACTGAAAGGGAAAGCAGGCTTACCAGGACCAGGACCAGAGCTGCGCCCCTGCTTTTCAGGTCAGCACTTATTCCCGATGATTGCAGAACTTTGAAAGTATCAATGATCATGGCCTGGTATATGCTCTACTATTTCAAACCCTACCTCTTCGCCGAAAACCATGCGTAAGCGCAACGCCCTGGGATAAGGGCGGTTGGTACCCATAAGCCACGACTGATGCTCTATCCAGCGCTGGTCTTGGGATGACATGAATGCTATATTCAAAGATTCAAGTTTGTGGGACAGTACCTGCTCCCGGCTGTACTCCAGGTCCTGATTTTCTTCGATACGGATTACCTTGCCGTCTCTGAAATCCCAGGACACCTGCATCGGGATGGAGGCTGAAACGAGTGTATTATGCCCGGTAACCATCCTGAAACCACTTGATGTGGGTTCAAGCCCGGTCTGCCATTGCATATGCTTGATATCCCGGTGAATAATCCGTCGCAGGACGGTCTTTTGATGCTCCTCGCTGCTTTTCTTCAGAAGCTCCTGGCTGGAAAAAATGCTGTTGCCCATAATAGAAGCCAGCATGGCCGCCAGAACCCCGGCGACAGCAAGACCTACCAGAACCTCTACCAGGGTGAACCCGGAAAACCCGGCCCTGGCCCTTGCCGGCTTGGACTGGGCAGGTCCTGCACTGAAGCGGGCTTTGCCCGCAAGACAAGTGAAAAAGTTGCCCCTGTTCAAAAATGGGACATTCCCCACAACACTGCCGCCCTCTGTCATCCGACCTCCGACCTCCGACTTCCGACTTCCGACCTCCGACTTCCGACCTCTATCACCTCTCTATCACAGGCCAGGACCATTCAAGCACCAGTCCATGCACTTCTGTTTCCAGGTGCATCCACCTGATTCCTTCAGGATCCACATCCTGTCCTCCAACAGTTCTCCATCTGCCTCCGTATATTTCCGGGGTGGAAATCCAGACCCCCGAAGGTGTTGAGAGCTCTTCAAGACCTTTGCGGGCCAGAAGCTCCTGGACATAATTCAGATTACTCAAGGTGTAATGCTGGTTTGATGCCAGGTAAACACTGTACTTTTGCAGGCTCAATACAGCATGGGCGAGAATTGCACCTACCACAAGGGCCACCATGAGCTCTACCAGGGAAAAACCATTATCAGGCTGCCTGTAGGTGTTCAATGCAACCTCAATTGCTGTTCCAGGGGACTTGATTGCAGCCTGTAGCCATTGGCAAGCTCCATACTGACTTCATCCATAAAACCTGCAGGATAAATTCTGAATAAGGCCTCAGTTCCCTCAACCTGCCTGGAGTTTATAACCGCCCTGGCCAGGGACGCCGGCAGTTTTTGTTCTTCTTCATTCCACACCAGAACTTCCCGGCCCAGAGAAAAGTACACTTCCTGAATCGAATAAGACTTTGCAGCATGTGAACCGGCTTTGTTCAGCATGATATTTATGTCTTGCAGGGGATCTTGCCTGCTGTTGCCGACGGTATCCAGGCTGGGCAGGAGGGTGAACCAGCCCAGGCCAAAAATAAAAATAACCACCAGAATTTCAATCAGGGTCAGTCCCTGCTGTTTCACTCCTGCAGCTCCCAGCTTCTTATTTCCCGGTTGTGGCCTGTACCCCCCTCCTGTCCGTCGGCTCCCAGGCTGATGACCTCGTAATCACGCCCATCAGCGCCTGGAGAGCGATAAATATAGTCGTTCCCCCAGGGGTCTCTGGGTAAGGACGAGGCTTCCAGGTATCCCCCGGTACGCCAGTTTGCAGGGGTTGGCCCTGAGTCCGGCCTCTGTATCAGGGCCTGCAGGCCCTGGTTTGTGGTGGGATATCGTCCGTTGTCCAGGCGGTAAAACCGTAAAGCCGACTCAATGGTTCTGATATCCATCTGGGCCTTGGTGAACTTGGCTTCGTCAGGGCGATCCATTATCCTGGGCACCAGAAGTCCTGCCAGGAGACCCAGGATGACCATGACCACCATGATCTCGATTAAACTAAAGCCGGCTCTGTCGTAATTATGATGCATAAGTATATCCTCTAA
>PWSL01000382.1 GCA_003563255.1 Desulfonatronospira sp.
AAGTACTCACTATGCGGGTTCCCATAACCTTGCGTTTGACATTTTTTATTTTTGCAGGAAAGGTGTCGCGGGGACTGTCCCCGGGCCGGTTCCGGCCAACCCCCTGAATGTTTACGACAGAGTAGTGTTATGGTTCGTGGCTTGCTTCGCCATCCTCACCCACAAGATTTTTATCGGGAATAATCAGGTCTACGCAGATTACTTTCATATCATTATCCAGATTGACCATTTTCACCCCCTGAGTTGAACGTCCCACCTGACGGATATCGCTGGTTCCCAGGCGAATGATTTTGTTGGCTGAGGTGAAAATTATAAGCTCATCCAGCTCAGATACAGGCAGTGATGAAACCACCTTGCCGGTTCTGGAGGTAAGCTTCATATTTTTCGTACCTTTTCCGCCCCTTGACTGCAGCCTGTACATGTCTATACCGGTCTTTTTTCCAAAACCATTTTCAGAAATGCTGAAAAGATCCCGGCTTTCCCCAGGATCCACAATGACACCTGATACCACTTCGTCGCCGGCTTTAAGGGATATGCCTTTGACACCGGCGGCATTTCTTCCCATTGCCCTGATATCATCACAACGAAAGCGGATTGCCATACCCTCGTGGGTGGATAAGATTATCTCGGAGCCATCCCTGACCACTTTTACCCCAATGAGTTCATCCTCAGTCTTAAGTGATACTGCTATAAGGCCAGGTGAACGTATATGTTTGAACAACTCGATGGAAGTTTTTTTCACCATCCCTTTTTTGGTTATAAATAAAAAGTAGTTATCCTGTAAAAAGTTACGCTCAGACAGGGCAGTTGCAATATATTCCTCATCAGCCAGGGGCAAAAGGTTTTTGATGTGTACTCCCCGGGCTGTACGCGAACCTTCAGGTATCTCATATGCCTTCAGGAGATAAGACTTGCCGGTGTTGGAAAAGAAGAAGATGTCCTTGTGATTGCTGGTGGTAAACAGAGTTTTGATGAAATCACTTTCCCCGACGTTGGCTCCTGCAATTCCTTTACCGCCTCTTTTCTGCTGGTGGTAGTATTCCAGAAGAGTCCTTTTGATATAGCCGTTTCGAGACAATGTCACCACTACATCCTGATCCGGGACCAGGTCCAGGATATTGATGCTGTCCGGGTCCTGATCCAAAATCTGGGTTTTGCGTGGTGTGGCGTAGTTCTTTTTTATTTCTTCCAGTTCTTTCCTGATCTCTCCTTTCAGAACTTCTATATGTTCCAGAATACTCTTTAAAAACTCTATCTGTTTCAGAATATCTTTGTACTCCTGAACAAGTTTCTCGCGCTCCATGTTGGTCAGCCTTTGCAGGCGCATGTCCAGTATAGCCTGGGCCTGAACCGTGCTCAGGGTGAATCTGGATATGAGCTTATCCCTGGCTTCGGCCCCTGTAGAGGATGACCTGATGAGGCGCACAACTTCATCGATATTGTCCAGGGCGATCTGGAGCCCTTCAAGGATATGGGCCCTGTGTTCAGCCTTTTCCAGATCGTGACGGGAGCGCCTGAGGATGACCTCCTTTCTATGCTCCAAAAAATATTCCAGAACCTGTTTCAGATTCAGAAGCTGGGGCCTGTTATTGACCACCGCCATCATGTTTATGCCGAAACTGGTCTCCAGAGCTGTCAGTTTATAGAGTTTATTAATGATGACATCGGATATGGCACCTTTTTTCAAGTCAATAACAATCCTTATGCCGTTGCGGTCTGATTCGTCCCGCAGATCTGAAATGCCCTCGATTTTCTTTTCATTTACCAGCCCGGCGATTTTTTCCACCAGATTAGCCTTGTTCAGCGCGTATGGCACCTCGCTGATGACAATGGACTCATGTCCTCTGGACCGGGTCTCCACATCCACCCGGGAACGGATCTTGAAACTCCCCCTGCCGGTACTGTAAGCCTCCCTGATGCCCTTGAGGTTGTATATCAAAGCCCCGGTGGGCAGGTCCGGGGCCTTGATATGCTTCATGAGCTCATTAATCCCCAGTGCAGGATTCTCCAGAAGTTCAAGCAGAGCGTTAATCACCTCCCCCAGGTTGTGCGGAGGTATGTTGGTGGCCATTCCTACGGCAATACCAGAACTGCCGTTGATCAGGATATTGGGTACCCTGGTCGGCAGGACCTCGGGTTCGGTCAGGGTGTTGTCGTAGTTGGCTCTGAAATTGACTGTATTTTTTTCGATATCAGCCAGAAATTCTCCAGCCAGCCTGGACATGCGGACTTCGGTATACCGCATGGCTGCAGGAGCGTCGCCGTCTATGGAACCGAAATTGCCCTGTCCATCCACCAAAGGATCGCGCATGTTGAAATCCTGGGCCATGCGTACCAGGGCGTCATATACAGCGGAATCCCCGTGCGGATGGTACTTTCCAATTACGTCACCGACAACCCTGGCGGATTTTTTATAGGGGCGGTTATAGGTGTTTCCAAGTTCGTGCATGGCGAACAGAATACGCCGGTGCACAGGCTTGAGACCATCTCGAACATCCGGTATGGCCCTGCCGATAATTACGCTTAAGGAATATTCCAGGTAGGATTTTTTTATTTCCTGTTCGATACTTATATTACTCAATTCTAGACTCCAGATTATTACTACGTAACCATTCAGGGGGGATGCCGAAACCGGCCCGGGGACAGTCCCCGCGACACCTTTTCCGCACAAATACCAAATTTTCAGACGCGAAGTTTTGTGAACCTGCACCGCTAGTACTAAGCGGGGGACAGTCCCCAGGACCTGGTGCTAATTATCACCACCGAGGACACCCTGAATGGTTATATGACTACAGCTAAACAATAAAAGGGGGATGGCCGCAACCCAGTTATTTAATTTAAGGCACCGGTTATATATCCAGATCAGCCACTTCAAGTGCATTTTTCTCGATAAAATCCCGTCTGGGCTCAACCTTGTCCCCCATCAGTTTTGAAAACAGGTCATCCGCCATATCAGCGTCATCCACAGTAACCTGCAGCATGGTTCTTTTTTCAGGATCCATGGTGGTAGACCATAGCTGCTCCGGATTCATCTCTCCTAAACCTTTGTAGCGCTGGATATTGAGTCCCTTGTGCGCAATTTCGAAAACCTTTTCCAGGAGGCGAAATATACCCTTTACGGGGATAACTTCCTTCTGGCTGTTAATCTCAAAGCTCAGGTCCGGGTTATGTTCAAGGGTATCCTGATAGAGCTGGTGTGCTTTTTTATAGAGGCCGGAATTGAAGAACTCTATACCCAGCCTTATGCTGTGCTCATTTCTATCTGTAAAGACAAGAAAATATCTCTTTTCTATGTCAGATTCTTCTTTCTCCAGGATGGTTTCAAAACCATGTCCGGACATGTAGTTGATAAATTTTGAGCTGTCCTCGTAAACAAAATGCACCGGATGCAGCCTGAAACTATAGTTCAACAGAAACTGGAATAACTCTTCCTTGATTCCCATGTTGGCTGCATCCTGAAAACTGTCTTTCAGAGAAATGAGGTTCTTGATGAGACTGACCATTTCATCCCTGGTGTATTCACTTCCCTGACTTGTCTTAATAGCAATCTCATCATAAACCCTGTCCAGGAGAAACTCGTTCATGGATTTTTCATCGCTGATGAATTTTTCAAAATTTCCTTTATGCACCCTGTAAAGGGGTGGCTGGGCTATATACAGGTAACCGTCTTGAATCAACCGGCTGAACTGTCTAAAGAAAAAAGTCAGCAGCAGGGTCCTTATATGTGCCCCGTCTACGTCTGCGTCGGTCATAATGACAATCTTATGATATCTGAGTTTGGAAATATCCAGTTCGGCATCGCCAACCCCGGCACCCATGGCAGTGATCAGAGCTTTTATCTCATTATTTTCCAGTATTTTTTCAAATCTGGTCTTTTCCACGTTCAAGATCTTGCCCCGTAGCGGCAAGATAGCCTGGTGCCTGGGATTTCGGCCCTGCTTGGCTGACCCCCCCGCAGAATCACCCTCTACAATGAAGATCTCTGATTCTTCTGGGATTTTGCTTTGACAATCCGCTAGTTTGCCTGGAAGGGAATAATCAGACAGGGCCCCTTTTCGTCGAACCAGTTCTTTGGCTTTTCTGGCCGCTTCCCTGGCCCTGGCTGCATCGACCACCTTTTCTACTATGATTTTGGCATCCTTTGGGTTTTCATTGAGAAAGGCTGTTATCTTTTCATAAGCAATGCCTGATACATAGCCGGCTATTTCACTGTTGCCCAGCTTGGTCTTGGTCTGGCCTTCAAACTGGGGATCAGGTACCTTGAGACTGATAATGCTGGTCAACCCCTCTCTAACATCTTCACCGGTCAGCTTCTGCTTGAATTTCCTGGGGAGATCCTGAGCATTATGTATGTAGAAATTGATGGCCCTGGTCAGAGCTGAGCGCAAACCATTCAGATGGGTTCCACCTTCCACTGTACGTATATTGTTGGCAAATGAATAAACATGTTCCTTGTAACCCGACTTGTACTGCAGTGTCATCTCAATGAACACATTATGCACCTCGCCGCTGGCATGGATAATTTTGTGCAGGCCGCTGTCCTTGTTTACGTTTTTAATGAAGGACAGCAGTCCTCCATCAAATTTGAAAACATCGCTTTTCTGGAAGCGCTCGTCATAAAACTCGATTTTCAGCCCACCGTTTAGGTAGGCAAGCTCTTCAAAACGTTTGGCCAGGGTATCATATTCAAAGTCCAGGCTGGAAAAAACCTCTTCATCCGGTCTGAACTTAATGGTAGTACCCCTACTGGAGGACGGACCTTCTTCACGCAGTTTAGTAACCGGTATACCGCGCTCAAATTTCTGGAAATATTTTTGACCCTGCCTTCTGACTGTCACTTCCAGGTATTCAGAAAGGGCATTCACCACAGAGACTCCAACACCGTGGAGTCCACCAGACACCTTGTAGCTGCTATTGTCGAACTTCCCCCCCGCGTGCAGGACCGTCATGACCACTTCCAGGGCTGGTCTGTTTTCCTTTTCATGCCAGTCAACAGGAATACCCCGGCCATTGTCTGAAATGGTAACGCTGTTATCCAGGTGAACAGTAATGCGGATATTGTCGCAGTAACCAGCCATGGCCTCATCGATACTGTTGTCCAGTACCTCGTAGACCAGGTGCTGCAGGCCGCGGACGTCAGTGGATCCGATGTACATGGCCGGCCTTTTTCTGACTGCTGTCAAACCTTCCAGTACCTGGATACTCTCGGCTGTGTAATCCCCTGTTTTTTCATGCATGTCTGAGTTGTTCATTATTATTATTCCATCTCCTCTTCCGTATAGTAGGTTTCTTCCTCGATTTGCACCGGCATGGTCATTACAAAATATTCTTCATTCGTGGCACCGTTGATTTTGCAAGGCTCAACAGAACCGGAAAAACGAAACATCACGGTATCCTCGTCAATATGTCCCATTAACTCCAGAAGACCTTTGGTATTAAAATATATTTGTTCCACCCGGCCGGAATATTTGCAGGGCACGATTTCTTCAGCTTCCCCGCTGTCTGCTGCGGTGCTGGTCATTTTGATCTCGGAGGAACCCAGCTTCATAAGGGTAGACTGCTGAGAATCTGTGTTGAATATCAGGATTCTTTCAAGAGATTCAACCAGTTCATCTTTGTTTACCAGCATTGGAGTGTCCAGTTTATTTGAGTACGTATTAATAAAATCACGGTAATTGGGAAATTGATGCATACTCAATGGCAGACTGAAACTTTCCCTCTTGTCTATAGTTCTCAGGAATATCTTGGTTTCTGTTATACAAATCTCTAACTCTTCTGCAGGAATCCATTTTCTGAGATCCAGTAAATATTTTTTGGGGATGAGGACACCTTTTTCAGGCAAAATTTGTCTTAACTCTGCGGTCTCAAACGTATACAGGCTTAGTTGATGTCCGTTGAATGCACATGCTTCTACCCTGCTTTCAGGTTCTTCAGCCTCCCCGTCGCTACCTGATAGTGATGGGTCAGGTACATCGTTTTGAGGATTATTCATGGAAGCCTCTTTTAATGCAATTTTGAGACAGGTCATACCCTGCATAGTGTCATCATCACTTATGCAGAACAGGCTTTTCTCCAGAATATCTCTAAGCTTATCACCGGAAAAAACAGCAATATCACCATCTTCAGGAAATTCATCCAGCTCTGGAAACCAGGAACTGTCGCTCAACGGCAGTTTAAAAAATCGTTTATCCTGTTTCACAAGAATGATTTCTTTATCAGGACTGGATTTGATAGTAATAGGTCCTGATCTTAATTTCTTGATCAAATCTGTTATCCTGCGTCCAGGAGTGCCTATAAAACCTTCCTGTTTGATTTCTGCCCTGTATTCACCAATGAACTCGACATTACTGTCTGTACTCATTATCTTAACACTGTCA
>PWSL01000064.1 GCA_003563255.1 Desulfonatronospira sp.
GGGACTGGCTCTCCCCGCACTTATTTTTAAAACCTGTCAATCATCCTTCAGAAAAATAAGTGCGGGGGTGCCTGTCCCCAATTTCGACAGGTTGAAAAGTTTTATAAGTTTCGCTGTAGTGTTAGACTCCATGTAACCATTCAGGGGGTCCTCGGTTGTGGCTAATGGCACAAGGCCAGGGGACTGTCCCCCGCTAAGTAATGATTATGCAGCTTCATAAAATTTCGCGTCTGTACTTTTTGTATTTGTGCAGGAAAAGTGTCGCGGGGACTGTCCCCAGGCAGGTTTCGGCATCCCCCTGAATGCTTACATACCGGGGGGTAATCTTCTCCGCCCGAACGGCTGATACCTTTTCCATGCGGGTTCTTATTCCCGCTTAACCAGTAAGTAGGGGGCAAAGATGACAACCCTGAGCGTCCTTGCATATAATATTTTGCCGGGGATGACCTGGCCTTTCACAAAATCCGGAAGTACACCCGACCACCCCTTGCTTGCTCAGAGCAAGGATTATTTTGAAACTCTGGATCAAAGCAGACCTCTGAATGAATACGGCTTTGTAGTTCTGGATACTGAACTTACCGGCCTCAATGTCAAAAAAGACGAAATTGTTTCCATTGGAGCCCTGCGCATAAATGAGTTGCGCATAGACATGGAAGAAAGCTTTTACTACTGTGCCTGCCCCACCAGGGACGTACCCAAACAAAGCGTTGTGATCCACGGGATCACTCCTTCAGAGGCACAGAAGGCCCCCCCGTTGAAGGAAGCTTTGCAGAAACTGCTGGATTATTGCGGGAATGCCATCATAGTGGGTCATAATATCAACCTGGATATAAGCGTAATAAATCGAGAACTTAAAAAACACTTCGGAGGTGCGCTCTATAATCCCTGCATAGACACCATGCGCCTGGCCCGGGTTTATAAAGAAGGTCAGTGGACCGGGGCATACGAATTCTACGAAGAATATTCATACAACCTGAGAAACCTGAGCCGGGAATTCGGACTGCCGCTGTTTGCTGAGCATAACGCCTTTACCGATGCTCTGCAGACAGCGTATCTTTTTATTTACCTGGCTCACAAAATACAGGATAGAACTGCCTGGACACTGAAAGATCTGTGCAAGGCCGGATGCCTCAAGCGTTGGGGTCTTTAGAATGTGCTGAAGATAAATCAACAGTTTTTTGTATCTGTTCAGCGCTATGCATGTGGCATGGGGACTGGCTCTTCCGGCACCCACTTGTCCCAAAAAATGAGATATTTTAAGCACAAAATGATGCTCAAGTGGGTCCCGGAGTGCCTGTCCCCTGCTTTTCTTATAAGCTAAACAAATACAGTTTTTTTTAACGCAGGAGGTTCAGGAAGATGGAAATCAACACCACCTGGGTCTGGATATTTCTGGCCCTGTACATTATTTTCTGTTTTTACTGGGGACTCAGAGGATATTTTACGGAAACAACCTCCTATGGGTATTCCATTGGAGGCCGGCAGATTCCGATGATCGCTTTTCTAATGGCGGCTACGGCGGCATCCTTCAGCGGCTGGACCACCATCGGACATCCCGGCCTGATCTGGAAGTATGGTCTGGCGTACGGCTTTGTCTCCTTCTATGCCCTGACCATACCCCTGACAGGGGCTTTTTTCGCCAAAAGAGCCTGGCTCATGGGCAAGCGATACGGCTTTGTCACCCCCGGGGACATGTATGCCTATTACTACAACCGCGAAGGGGTACGCTGGCTGGTGGTCCTGACAGCGCTTTTATTCGGCATTTTTTATGCCGCCATTCAACTCATGGCCGCCGGAGCGCTTTTTCACTGGATCACCGGCTTTCCTTTATCCTGGGGAGCCATACTCATGGCCTTCATTGTCTGGTTCTATGTGGTCACGGGCGGACTGCGGGCCAGCACCTGGGTCGGAGTGGTCCAGTTTATCCTTTTAATTGTGGCCATGATCACTATAGGTGCTTATGTTCTGGCCCATTTCGGTGGCTGGAGCCAGATGAGCCAGCAAGTGGCCGGGATGCCGGACAGATTTCTGGAAATCCCCAAAGTGATTGACTTTAGTGTAGGCGAGGAAAAATGGACGGCCATGATGATCCTGACCTATCTGTTTGCACTCATGGGGATACAGGCATCTCCTGCCTTTACCATGTGGCAGTTCGCCAATAAAAATCCCAAGCCCTTCGCCTGGCAGCAGGTTTTCATGTCTACTTTTCTTGTTGGTTTCGCCATGTTCTTTTTTACCGCTTTTCAGGGACTTGGCGGACAGATACTGGATATGCAGGGTGTTATTGACCCGGCTTCAGACCGAGATGTGGTACCCATGCTCATGGCCAAGTTCCTGCCGCCCTTTGTTCTTGGAATCTGCTTTATCGGGCTGATTGCGGCCATGCATTCCACTGCAGCCCCTTATATCGGCACTGCAGGCTCCATGCTTCTAAGGGATATCTGGTGGCTCAAGATAAGGAAAAAACAGGGCGGTCATGCAGAACAAATCTGGATAAACCGGCTTTTCGTCACCCTCCTGACCATTATCGCCCTGGCAGTGGGCTTGACCTCTCAGGCTGCCCTGGTAATTCTGGGCGCACTGGCCACATCCCTGGGGTTTATCATGTACGTGCCTCTCATGGGCACCCTGTGGGGATTCCGCTGGCCTTCCATAGGCACAGTACTGGGGATCCTGGCCGGGCTGATAGCCGTCTTTCTGACCTATTACGTCTTCCCCAACCCGCTGACCATCCACTGTGCAGCCTGGGGTATCGGGGCGGGCCTTCTTGTAGCCTATCTCAGCCGGCTGCTGGCCAAGGCAGACGGTCAGGATACGCTGAACAGACAAAACGAAGTACGGTCCTGGCTGGACAATATTGAACAGCCCAGTCCCAGCGGCCGGACCTGGC
This sequence comes from Desulfonatronospira sp., assembly GCA_003563255.1. GTDB lineage: Bacteria > Desulfobacterota > Desulfovibrionia > Desulfovibrionales > Desulfonatronovibrionaceae > Desulfonatronospira. Next base: position 2,891 of record PWSL01000064.1, read on the forward strand.
GCAATTCCATGAAGTTCGTAGTTCCTCTGTGGTTTCTGTTTGCGGTCGGCCCTCTAGCCATGATAGGCAACGTGGGGCCGTCCTTTCTCGGCTTTCCATCGGCATGGTCCTGGCAGATAGCCTGGTGGATTCTGGGCATCATAATGATGTGGGCCCTGTGCTTCAAGGCGGAGATGGCCACCATTACCAATGACCAGATCCGGCGGGCTGAAACGGAATCCAACATTGTAGTCCAGGAGGTAACCTGATCCCCCTGGATGGAGCAGACAGACCGTCCCCGGGGCCCATGATCCGGGAGCCAGGGACAAAATATTATTCATAAACTCTGAAGGAGATATGACAATGAAATCAGAAGATATCTGGTTGATCGCGGTGCTGGTATTTATCCTATTGTGGCTGGTGCTCCTGGGTACAGGTGTGTTGGGATGAAACCAGGGTGTTTCAGCAGGCAGCGTCTTTTGAATCAGGAAGCCAGGATGTAAACATTCAGGGGGCCGGTAATCACCACCGTAACCATTCAGCGGGTCCTCGGTGGTGATTGCTGGCACAAGGCCTGGGGACTGTCCCTCGCTAAGTACTAATTGTTCAGGTTCACACCACTTAGCATTTGTTATTTTTGCATTTGTGCAGGCAGTGTATTGCGGGGACTGTCTCCGGGCCGGTATCGCCCCCCCTGAATGGTTACTGACCACCGATGCTTACCTGAATGATTACCTAAAGATGATCCGGAATAAGGAAAAGGCCAGCAGCATCTGGCTGGCAGCAGGGTGTATGTAAAACGTAACTGCGGATATGAAGGCTATCGTACAACACTCTGGATTCCTTGCATTTTTCGAAATTTCAAATGTCCAAATGTGCTTATGATATAACACTCTTAAATCATGAAGCTTTTTTTATTAACTATTAATAACTGTAATATCTCACACTACAGTTCCTTACTGAACTGGCAAAATGCTTGAGCACTATTCCCCTCGGCGTCTTCTGAAAACGTTTCGCTTTCTTTTGACCGTCTTTTTGATTTTCAGGCAGAAAAAAAGCCTGCTGGGCATCCACCCCCTGACACCGGGAGACCTCAAGGCGGTTATCCTTGAGCTGGGGGTGAGCTTCATAAAGCTTGCCCAGGTGCTGGCAACCAGGGCTGATTTTTTCAATGAGGATTATCTCAAACAATTGCGCTCCATTCATGATGAAGTAGCCCCTATGCCTGAAAATGATCTGAACAGTATGCTATCCAGGGCCTATAGCCGGGAGTTCCCTTTTGCCTCGTTTGATCGCCATCCCCTGGCCAGCGCTTCCATCGGGCAGGTGCACCAGGCTGAATTAAAAGACGGTAAAATGGTGGCCGTAAAAATCCGGCGAATGGGCATTGAAAAAAAGGTCAGGATAGACATAGGCCTACTGAGTTTTTTCCTTAAGGTGTTTCAGCCTTTTTTTACCAGCCACACAAGGAATTCCCTGCAGGCGGTGTTGAATGAATTCTCGGCGATGATAGTCAAGGAAGTGGACATGGCCATGGAACTGGACAACCTGCGCAAGTTCAAGGACACTTATGAAAGTGAGATTATTTCCATACCCGGGTATTATCCTGAACATTGCAATCATGATGCCCTGGTCATGAGCTTTGAGACCGGACTGCGCATAGATGACAAGGACGGAATGGAGCAGCGCGGAATCTCCTTTGAACAGGTCATGGAAAACCTTATCTCCTGGTACGCCAGCCAGATGCTGGTCAAGGGCCTGTTTCACGCCGATCCTCACCCCGGCAACATCCTGGTGCAGGACAACGCTTCTTTAACAATCCTGGATTTCGGAATGGTCAAGCGTCTGCCCAATTCCACCAGGGTGGCCATGATCGAACTGGTCAAGTCCGCTCATGAGCGGGACTTCGAGATGTTTGCCTCGGCCTGTGAACGTATCGGCCTCATCACTTCCACGGCTTCCCCGGATGAAATCCGGGAACTGGCGGAGCGGATGTTTGACATTTTCAGCAATGCCAACCTGAGCGCTGCAAACATGCAGGCCCTGGCCTTTGAAGTCCTGGACTCCATGAAGGATTTCCCCTTCAAGCTCCCTCAGGAGGTGGTGTATGTCATGCGGGCCGGCACCCTTATAGAAGGTCTGGGCACCACCTTCATAGAAAACTTCAATGGGGTGAAGGATATTCTGCCTGTCCTTCAGGACAGGCTACCAGAGGCCCTGGGCATGGAAGAAGGATTTATCACGGTAGCCAGAAAAGAAATCACCGCCCTGCCCTTTACTCTAAGCAGGTTTAAATCCGTTCTTACGGATATGAGCGACGGAAATCTCCATGTGCGTCTGTCTCGCAAGACCTTGGAAGCGCTGGATGAACATATCCGGGCATTGCTACGCCCCCTGGGGGTCGGCCTGGTGCTTTTGGCCGGTTCTTTTTTCATTCTTTTTCTGGAGTTCCACCTGAGCCGGGTTCTGGCAGGATTTGTTTTCCTTGTGGGAGCTTTCAAGATATGGAGTACGCTCAGGTAGGTTTTGTACATAACTCACTGATATAGTGTACACTAAACGAAACTGATTTTTGACCCCGGGGACAGGCAATAAAATATCAGGCCTTGTGCCAATAATCAACACCGAGGAACCCCTGAATGGTTACTCCAATCTCTTATATCTGTGTCAATCTGCCTGCCCGGTGAAATAGACGAAGTCTCAGCGCAGCGGATTTCACTGGGTGTGATCTGTGGGCAAAAAACTCTTTTTTTATCTGGGGTGCGGGCACAGGCCAGCGTGAGAAGAAGCTTTTACTGTCAAAAACGAGCCTGCCCTATTTCTTATTGTACCACAGTGTCTCAGGTTAAACAGAAGCTGCCATAGAATGTCTATGCAGCGTAGGTCTTAACTTCACGATCCAGCCGGTCGCCGAGTCTCGTACGTGCTTCTTCAAGATTAAAATCTTCTTGCAAACCCAGCCAGAATTTCTCGGAATTTCCAAAATATCGAGCTAATCTGATAGCTGTGTCAGCCGATATAGATCTCTTGCCGTGGACAATTTCGTTGATGCGGCGTGGAGGAACGCTCAAAGAGCGAGCAAGTCTATTTTGGCTTATGCCAAGAGGTAGAAGAAATTCCTCCAGGAGAATTTCTCCGGGATGAATATTGGGCAATCGCTGATTCATATCATTTAACCTGTTACCATTTAACTATTCAGCACATACTAACTGACACCCGGCAGAAAAACACATATGGTTGTCTGTCCCGGAGTGGATGTATCCAGTTCAATGTCTCCTTTCAAAGCTCTGGCCGCCAGTCTGGATGAATAGCTCCCCAGTCCGGTGCCGCCGGTCTTGCCCTGGGTGACGAATTTGTCAAAAAAGCAGTCACGGATATCTTGCGGAACTTCGCCTTTGTTTTCTATGTAAACGCACGTCCTGGGACCGGTCAAGATGCTGATGCTGACCACCTGGCCTCGTGGTGAGGCCTCGATGGCATTTTTGTAGATATTATCAAAAA
>PWSL01000187.1 GCA_003563255.1 Desulfonatronospira sp.
CCGGCGTGGCCCACTTCCATGTGTACATATTGCCTGCCGCGATCTCCGTATCTGCCGGTGGTCCGTTCATATATCCCGGCAATAACCACCACGGCCGGAGCATCCCTCACCGCGGACTGCCCCAGAGCGCTTCGGTGCAGATCCCCCTGGACATTGCCAGCCTTTTCTTTACTCAGCATGTGCTCTTTTGGAAGATAGCGATAAACGCCTGCTTCCAGGCCCTCCACTTCACCAGCCACCAGGAATACCTCAAGAGGGAACAGCGCCCCGGCGGAAGGAGCAGTGCGAAAATTGCGCTGAGGTCTGTTAACCCCTTGCGCAGCCCACAATAACTGGGCTGCTTGCTCTAGTTTGAGGGGCTTGTCAGCATAGGACCTGGTGGACTTGCGCTTGCTTAAAGCCTGTTCCAGGCTGGTTTCCCCTTCTGTAGTGAATTCAGGCAGTTCCATCTTTTCCTGGGCTGCGGCTTTCTTGAAAAACATACTCTCACCTCCTTGCAGGCTGAATCCGGCCAAAAAACATAGATTCAACCCTACCGTCATCAGAAAAATTTTCCCAGATGTGGCGAATGTCGATGTCATAATTAACCTCCCTGGTCTGTATGATTGGATTATTTTTATTATTATAACAAGAAGGTCAGGCGGGTCAAGGAGTTGAGCTAAATGTTGTCAGGCTTTTTTGGCCTGTAATTTGCTTGAATTCAGCTCAGGAGGAAAAAATATGCAGGACGGCATGTACAGCGCGTTTTTCGGGGCCATGAGCCAGGAAGCCAAGATGAATACCATAAGCAACAACCTGGCCAATGTGAATACCACCGGGTACAAACGCGACAAGATAGCCTTTGAGGATGTTTTTATCCGTTACGCCTCGGATTACGGAGATCCCAATATGACCCTGGAAGATCGCCTGCCCTGGCCCGAGTCCAAGTTACGCAGCCAGACCAGGCCCAGTCCTGTTCATCTGGATCTGCAGGACGGGGACATGAAAAAGACCGGCAATCCTCTGGATTTGGCCATTTCAGGTGAGGGTTTTTTTGAGGTGACGACACCCGAAGGAGAGACGGCCTATACCCGAAATGGATCATTTTTACGTCACCCGGATACAGGGCACCTGGTAACGGGCCAAAATTTTGAATTGCAGGGGGAGGGCGGGCCCATTGAAATTCCGGAAAACGCTGCCAGCATTACAGTGGGAGAAAACGGCGAAGTCCTGGCAGACGGGGAACTGCTGGATGTTATCCTCCTGACTACATTCACCGATTTAAACGCTCTGGAAAAAAAAGGCAGACAGCTTCTACAGATAAAAGATGGAGCGGATTCAGCACCTATACCCGCTGAAACAGCCCGCATTCAGCAGGGGTTCCTGGAAAATTCCAACGTGGACCCGGTATATGAAATGGTCAATATGATCAGTACCATGCGCAACTTTGAGGCCCTGCAGAAAATGATGACCAGTTCCCATGAAAAGGATCAGCAATTGATCCAGCAGGTGGGCACTGTCAGATAAATGGCATAAATGGATTTTTTTTACATCAGCAAAACAAATGGAGACAGCCTTATGATGCGATCACTCTGGACAGCAGCAACCGGCATGGCCGCCCAGCAGATGAATATTGACGTTACCGCCAACAACCTGGCCAATGTGAATACAGATGGTTTCAAAAAAAGCCGGGCCCAGTTCGAGGATCTCATGTACCAGACCCTGAAGGTAGCGGGTACTGAAAACCTTACCGGCGACAGGATCCCCACAGGCCTGCAGGTGGGTATGGGAACCAACCCCCTGTCGGTACACAAGATATTTACCCAGGGTGACTACAAGCAGACCGGCAATCCCCTGGATCTGACCATTGAAGGCGATGGCTTTTTCCAGGTTATAGCCAATGATGAGATCAGATATACCCGGGCAGGAGCTTTCGAGCCTGACCAGGACGGAAGACTGGTTACTGCAAACGGTTATGCACTGCAGCCTGAGTTCCACATTCCTGAGGATACTGCCAGAGTGCATGTAAATGAACAGGGAAAAATCATTTGTGTTGACGGTGCTGATGAAGTTCTGGCTGAAGGTGAAATTCCTGTCTACAGGTTTATGAACCCGGCAGGGCTCAACAGCGCCGGGCGCAACCTCTACTCTGAAACAGAGGCATCAGGCCCGGCCACAGAAGGGGTACCTGGAACTCAGAATTTTGGAAGTATCCGCTCCGGGGCCCTGGAAAGTTCCAACGTTGAAATCGTGGATGAAATGGTGAACATGATCATAGGTCAAAGGGCCTATGAAATCAATTCCAAGGCCATTCAGACCTCGGATCAGATGTTGCAGATGGCCAACCAGATGAAGAGGTAGTGTTTTCAGAGGATGAGTCAACAGCGCAAAGCCTGGATTGGGTTGCATAACATTTTAACACTACAGCGACACTTTATTTAAGCTGGAAGGGGACTGGCTCTTTTGCCGCCGGATAGCCCGGCCGTTTTACGGGTTGAGGTCGGCAAAAGTGCCTGTCCCCGATGGCCGAGACGAGAATATATCCAAAGTGTCGCTGTAGTGTTAAGTAGATAACGGATTTTCTGGTGAAGTTATGGTGAAGTTCAGAAAAATAATAATAAAGATATGTATCTGCTTTGTTGCAGTCCTGATGATTACGGGGAGTGACTCCGGGATGGCCGGTTCCAGTGAAGGGCTTTTCTGGATCGACGAGCATGTGGCCATTTCAGGAGACGTAATTACTTTCGGGGATATTGCCACTCCTAGAAATGCCAGGGCTGAACAGTACTGGTCTGACATCAAGGATACCCAGCTCTGGAGGGCTCCCAATGCCGGGCAACGGATTGTTCTGGACCGGGCCAGAGTGCAGCAGCGCCTGGAGGTGGCCCTGGGAGATTTGGCGCAGGCCAGCATAATTCCCCGGGAGATTATATTTCAAAGGGGTAGAAGGGTCCTGGATGATGACCACCTGGAGGACATTGTGCGGGATTATATCGGGCCCAGGGTGAATTCATTGGGAGAGAGAATAGTGTTTCGCGATTTTAGACTTCCATCCCCTATTTTTCTGGAAAGCCCTTACGAGGAAGTAGAGATTGAGACTGTCCGCGATCCAGGTCCGGGACGCAACAGCCTGAGGTTTGTAGTCCGCGACGGTCATGGTCAAGTGGTCAGGCGGCACACCGGCAATGTTTTTGTGGATGTCTGGGTCACTGTTGCCTGCGCGGACCGTCCTCTGAACCGGGGGGACATTATTGAGCCGGGGGACGTCCGTTTTGAGGAAAAAAACCTGGCTTACGTACGCCGCGAAGTGTGGAACGGTCAGAGTGGTCCCTGGCGCATCAGGTCCAGTATAGGGCAGGGGCAGCCCATTTACAAGAGAAGTCTTGAACCGGTGCCCATGGTCAGCAGAGGAAGCCGTGTGGACATGGTTTATGAAGGTAATCACCTGACCCTGGTGGTTCCGGGCAAAGTCCTGGAAGACGGCCAGAGAGGCGATCGCATTATGGTCCGCAACATGCAGAGCAACAAAGAAGTCCGGGCCACTGTCGAGAGCAGCGGCAGGGTCAGCACCAGGTAATTACGACATAATGGAGTTGAGTATGAATACCTACAAAGTAATAATTGTGTTTTTTGCGGCCATTTTCCTGGCAGCCTGCGCCCCGGCGCATAAAAAATCCACCCCTATGCCCTCCTACGGTCCTGAGCAGTACCCTGATCCCGGTGCCATTACAGAAGCGGATTCTCCATCTCTTTTTCAACCCCATCGCACCCGGTTTTTATTCGGAGACAACCGGGCCAGAAATGTCGGGGATATAGTAACTGTGCATATTCAAGAATCCTCGGATGCTGAAAGCAGGGCCAATACTGATTACGATAGAAGCAGTGCGATGAATTTCAATTCCATGCCCATAAGTGCTGTAGCTGGAGGATTTTTCCCCGGAGTTGGACCTGCCGGAACTATGGGGGCTGATCCCAGGGTGTCTTCGGACTCCACAAGCGATTTTGAAGGAGACGGCACCACTTCCCGGGGATCGAACGTGCAGGCGAGTATTTCAGCCAGGGTTGTGGAAGTCATGGATGGAGGAGTGATGCACATTGAGGGAGCCAGGCAGATAAAAGTCAACAATGAAACCCAGATCATCGCGGTCAGGGGGCTGGTACGTTCCAGGGATGTGGATTCCAACAATTCCATTTCTTCCACTCAGCTGGCCGATGCTCAGATAGAAATGTACGGGGAAGGCATCCTGGCGGATCAGCAGCGTCCGGGCTGGCTGTCAAGAGCGCTGGGTAAAGTCTGGCCGTTTTAGGCGCTTAGTATCTGTTTAACGCCTGCCTAAAAATAGCTGAACAGATATCCGGATAATAATCTTGAAAAAGAGTGCAAAGCGAAGGGCCTTTTATGAATATTACAGGTAAAGTCAAGGCAATATTCCTGGCGGTTGTGGCGATTTTCGTCCTGGGGATCTGGGACAGTGTGCAGGCGGTGCGCCTGAAAGATGTGGCTACCTTCAGCGGGGTTCGTGAAAATCAGCTTGTGGGCTACGGACTGGTTGTGGGCCTGGACGGCAGCGGAGACAGTCAGGCATCTCCCTTTACCCTGCGCTCCATGTCAAACATGCTGGAGGGCATGGGGGTCAGCGTCAATCCTGCTGACCTGCAGCCGGATAATGTGGCCGCAGTAATGGTTACCGCCAGCATGCCCTCCTCGGCCAGGCCCGGGAGCAAGCTGGACGTAACTGTTTCCTCCATGGGGGATGCAGACAGCCTCCTGGGGGGGGTGCTGATCCAGACTCCCTTGAGCGGGATCGACGGTCAGATTTATGCTATCGCCCAGGGACAGCTCACCGTGGGAGGATATTCTGTAGCCGGCGATGCTGCCGAAATTACTACGGGAGTACCTACGGGTGCCAGGATTCCTGGCGGAGCCACAATTGAAAGGGAGATCCCCTACAGGTTCAACACTCAGAATGAAATCGTGGTCAACCTGAATATGCAGGACTTTTCCACCACGGCCCAGGTAACAGAGAGTATAAATGAGCATTTTGGGAGCAACCTGGCCTATGCCGAGGATAATTCCACCATTCGTGTGGATATCCCGGATGGTTTTCGTGGTAATCTGGTTCCCTTTATGGCTGCCCTGGAACATCTGCAGGTCTCCCCGGACAGCCCCGCCAGGGTGGTGGTGGATGAAAAGACCGGCACCGTGGTCATAGGAGAGCACGTGCGCCTGTCAAGAGTAGCCATTTCTCACGGTGCCCTGACGGTTATGGTCAGGGAGGTGCCCGATGTTTTCATGCCCCTGCCCTTTACCGATGCCCCTCCGGTAATAGTCCCGGAGACGGAAATAGATATTATCGAGGAGGAGCGCCAGTTGAGCATCATCGAGGGTGCCACTATCAACGAGCTGGTGGATGGACTCAATGCCATAGGGGCCACCCCCAGGGACCTTATATCCATTTTGCGCACTTTGAAGGCAGCGGGTGCGTTGCACGCTGAACTAGAGGTGATCTGATCATGAGTTCTATTGTTTCAAACCAGGGAATGGATCAGCTGCAGCAGGGTCTTTCCGGACGCAAGGATGCGACAGTTAAAAATCTGCAGGACAGGTTTGGGTCAGGCAATGCCGATAAAAAGGCACTGCGCAAGGCCAGCCAGGAGTTCGAAGCCATATTCATTCAACGCATCTGGGAACAGATGCGTAACACTGTGCCCAAGGACAGCTACCTGCACAGTGATGAAAAAGAAATGTATATGTCCATGTTTGATGAAAAGATTTCAATTGAGATGGCCAAAAGCGGCGGTATAGGCTTGGCTGATCTGATTTTTAACCAGTTGAGCGGACAGGTGGAGAAATCCAATATTGAAGCCAGCACTGATACCCGGCCAAACCGCAATCCTGCCCCGGAAGGGAAAAATTTTCCTGCCCAGGAAGAAGATAAGAACTCCAGGGATTATATCGAGCACAATCTGCAGGTCCAGAGAATCCTGGACATGAACATTCCATCGGACAGAAAAGCCGAGATGCTGGCTGGGCAAATTGAAGCCGCCTTTGGCAGGAATAAGCCTGACCTTCCTGAACTGAAGCCTGATAAAGAAGAACTTGATACTCTGGAGTCCCTGGAACCAAAGGAGTCCCCGGCACCCCTGGAGTCCGTGGAAGACCCAGGACGACAGGCTTTGCCGCCATTGCAGTGGCCGGTGCAGGGCCGGGTAAGTTCCGGGTTCGGCTGGCGCGAGGATCCCTTTACAGGGCAACAGACCTGGCATGCTGGAATTGATTTTGCAGTAGAAGAAGGCACACCGGTAAAGGCCAGCTGGCCGGGTGAAGTTGTTTTTTCTGGCAAGGACGGGGGATACGGCAACAAGGTAATTATACAACATCCTCTGGGATGGAAGAGTGTCTATGCCCACAACAGCAATAACCTGGTCGAGGTAGGGGATAAAGTGGACCAGGGCCAGGAAATAGCCATGTCCGGCAACACTGGCAGGTCAACAGGCCCGCACCTGCATTTTGAGATAAGGCAGGGTGACATGGCCTGGGATCCAAACCTGATTAAGGACAGGATGCTTGCAGGGCTGAATATCGGATACGCCGAATCATAGGAGGTGCTGGATGGATATAATGGCCGCACTGAAACGCCAGAAACTGGCATTGAAGCTTCTTCTTCTGCTTTTACAGGAGGAGTATTCCGCACTGATGAACAATCGTCCTGAAAAGGTGTCATCCCTTGAATTCTCCCTGCAGGAACTGGTGCGCCAGATGATCCGGGAAAAGGAAGATTTAATCAACACGGTCCAGGGCGCAGGTTTCGACGGTCTTGGTGATTATATTTCCGGCATGGATGAGGTCGTCAGGCAGCAGTATCTGCAAATGCTTCAGGAATTGGAGCAGGAAGAGAAAAACATGGCCTTGCAGGCAGTAAAGAACGCTTCTATTGCCCAGGCCTTGTCTCATCAGAGTGCCATGCTGGCCCGGGAGTTTATTGAACAGGCAACCCCCAGGCAGCCCAGCAATTACTCGGCTGATGGCAGGCGATATAACGATTTCAGCAGGGAAGCCGGTTTTTTCAGGGGGAGAATGTAATGTCAGGCATTCATGCGCTTATGAATTCAGGGCGGACGGCTCTTTTTGCCAATCAGAGCGCCCTTCAGACTACCGGCAACAATATTTCCAATGTCAATACCGAAGGGTACCGGCGCAGGGAGGTTCGCCTGGAGGAGTCCATGGCGCTGGACAAGGCCCCGGGGCAGATCGGCACCGGAGTCAACGCCAAGGAAGTCTTCAGATACTTTGATTCCTTTATCGAGACCCAGTACAACGACAAATCCTCGGACAGGGAGATGTGGGAGGCCGTGTATGAACAGCTGTCCAGCCTCGAGTTGCTGTTCAACGATAGCCGGGAAGGCAGAATGAATGAGGCATTGTCTGAGTTCTGGAGGGACTGGCAGGAATTGTCCAAAAGGCCGGATGACAACAATGTCCGGACCGCTCTTCTGGGCAAAACCGCCAATCTGGTCGAGACCTTCAGGTCCATGGACAAGGATCTGTCCAAGCAGCGAAAGCAGGTGGATGAGATGATCCGAAAGGATGTGACCAGGGTGAACGAGATCCTGGGAGAAATCGCTGAAATAAACAAAATGATCAAAATGCGGGAGGTGCCGGGCAGCATCAACATGAATGAGCTTCACGACAGGCGTGATCTGCTTGTGCGCGAACTGGCCGAGAAGGTCGATATAAATTACATGGACAAGGGCGGGGAAGTAACCATCCAGACCAAGGCCGGGCATACCCTGGTGCAGGGCGGGGAGACTTTCAAGCTCAAGTTTGAGGAGCCCAAGGCATTTCCTAATGTGAAGTCAAATTTTGACGGGGAAATAAAGTTCACTGGATCTTCAGGTTATGAGTTGACCATAGAAATATTGCCGGGTGATAATGAATTCAAAGTTTCTTTGGATGGCGGCAAAAACTGGCTCAAGGAAGATAATGGAGATATAAAAGAGTTTTCAGTTGGAGCAGGGTATGAAAACCGGGTTAGCCTGCAGGTGAATGATATCGAGATCTGGTTTGAGGAAGGTCCGGGGCCAAACCCTCTATCGGAGGGAGATGAGTTTACTATAGTCCCCAAGAGCGCCGTTTACTGGGAAAGAAACACCTCTTCAGATATGATTATTTCTCCCCAGGTTATGAGTGACGGCACCCTCAACGAACGACGTCTCACAGGCGGTTCAATTGCGGGTTACTTAAATTTCCGGGATCACTATGCCGGCAAGTACAGTGAAAAGCTGGACGCCCTGGCCGGGTCTCTGGCCTGGGAGGTCAACAGGATCCACTCCAACGGTGCCGGCCTGGAGCACATGAAGTACGCTGAGGGCACCTACCAGGTAACTAGGACTGATGCAGAGCTTGGCAGCCCCAATTCTGGACTTCCCTACCGAGAAAAGTTGCAGCCCGGGAATTTCACCATTCATGTATACGATGAGAATGGAGATGTTGAGTCTTTGTCTCCAAAGTTTCCCACTCAAGGCGAGTTGGGCAACGATCCCGATGGTTGGAATGGAAATTTTGATCCGGAAATACACAGCCTGGAACATGTCCGAGATGCTATTGATCATCTGGATGATATTGAAGCAGCCATAGTAAATAACCGCCTGATTATTTCAGCAGAAGACGGTTACCAGTTTTCCTTCAGCGACGATTCCAGCGGTCTCCTGGCCGGTCTGGGCCTGAACACTTTTTTTCAGGGCCATGATGCCGGCTCCTTTGCTGTAAATGACAAGGTGCGCAACAATATCGTTCATATAAATGCCGGATCAGTAAACGGGGCTGGAGAGGCCAATATCGGGGACAATACAACCGCCCTGCAGATCGCCTCTCTCCAGGACAAAAAGGTGGACATAACCACCACCTTTGAAGGCAAAACATCCCAAACCATTCAGAATTACTACAATTCTCTGTCCGGAAATGTGGGGTCGGATACCAGCATGTCCAGGTTCAATGCTGAATATAACAGGTCTCTCGCCGCCGACCTCAACCGCAGGCAGGAGGAAAAGTCCGGGGTGAACCTGGACGAAGAGATGAGCAACCTCATCAAGTACCAGCATGCATACCAGGCTGCGGCCAGAATGATAAGCACCGCGGATCAGATGATGCAGACCCTGCTGGGCCTGAAAATGTAAACACGAGGTAAACGGATATGCGTGTATCCCATAACATGATGTATCATAGCTTTCTTCAGAATATGAACAGGTCCACTACTGAATTGATGGAGTTGCACAACCAGGCCTCCAGTCAGAAAAAGGTCAACAAGCCATCAGACGATCCGGTGGGCATGTTCAGAATTCTTGGATATCGTGACTCCATAGCCGCCCTGGACAAGTATCAATCCAACGTGGATACCGCCAAGGGCTGGCTGAACCTGGCTGATGAAACCCTGATACAGGCCAACAATCTGCTGATCAGGGCCAAGGAACTGGCCGAACAGGGAGCCACCGGCACCCTGAGTCCGGAACAGCGGGAGATTGTGGCTGGCGAAGTGCAGCAGGTCTTTAACCAGATGATCAACCTGGCCAATACCAGATATGAAGGCAAGAGCATATTCGGCGGGCACAAGACTGACGATACAGCGTTTGAGAAAGCAATGTGGGTGACCAGTAATAAGACGCTTCAGGATGGAGATATCACAGAAGTTATTGTACAAGGACGGGTGGATCAGTCAATAAAGGTTGAATTTCGTGAAAATGATGATGGAGACCTCCAGTACAGATTTTCCGAGGATGGAACCAGGACCTGGAGTGAGTGGAAGGACTATGATAATATTGATAATGAACTCACCCTTGGAAGTGATGATCAGGTAGTCGTGAAGCTTAGAGATAACTTTTTTGACGGTTATAATGCTGACGATTTAGATGATCTGGAGTTCTGGGTGAGACCCACTGCCGAATATAAGGGAGATGATGAGGACCGCAATATTATTTCCGCTTATACTCAGGCAGATATAAGTGATATTGGGGATATAAAAGCTATAGGCAGATTTGAAAACAATGTAACCATAAGAATAGACGATGTTAGTGGAAATGATGTAACATATTCCTACAGCCAGGACGGGGGGAGCACCTGGAATACAGGAAATACTGCTACCCGGGATGACGATAATGATGAAATCAAATTCCTTGTTCCAGGAGGACGCCTACAGATTGATGGTTATGATCCTAATGATCCTAATAATGATGAGCTCAATGAAGACGATCAGATAGTCATCCGCCCCAACAAGGCTGCCATAAACTTCGAGATTTCATCCGGTGATTATATCCAGGTGAATAACATTGGCAAGGATGTGTTCGGGGGGATTTACAAAAATACTGATGGCGAATACGTAAAAGCCCCAGACGGCCCCCAGAACGTCTTTGAGACCCTGGGGGAGCTCATCGGCTACCTGGAAACCGATGACGAGCAAGGCATTCAGAAGTCCCTGGAAAACATCGACGAATCCCTGAAGCACATATCTGCTAAGCTGGCAGACGTGGGCGCGCGTGAAAACCGACTGGCAGTGGCCTCTACTGTTCTGTCCGGGCTGGAGCACAATGAAAAGGGTAGAATGAGCAACATAGAAGACGTGGACATAGCCGAACTTATGTCCCGCCTGGCCAGCCGGCAGATGACATATGAAGCGGTCCTGAGATCATCTTCCCTGCTTATGCAGATGAGTCTTGTAAATCATATTTAATAGGCGGCTATGCTCATACTCACACGTCGTGCCGGGGAAAGCATTCACCTGGGCGAAGACATAATCATATCCGTCCTCAGCATGAAGGGCAAGCAGGTCAAGCTGGGCATAGATGTGCCTGAAGACCTGCCGGTCTACCGGGAAGAGGTGTTCAAAAAGATTCAACAGGAAAATGAACAGGCTATCCTGGCCTGTTCACAGGATTTATTAGTGGCAGCTGATTTATGGAAGACACAGCACAAAGAAAAGTAGAAACAAGGCTGGGTGAGTTTCTAGTGGATGAAGATAAGGCCATTCACTTCCCCCGAGGGCTCATTGGCATGGAGCGTTTCAAGGACTTTGCCCTGCTGCAGATCAAACCGGACTCGCCTTTTTTACTGCTGCAAAGCCTGGATGATGCCAGGTTGGGCCTGTTGGTAACCGATCCGTTTACCTTTTTGACAGACTTTGCGGTACGCTTGAGCAGCTTTGAGGAAAATATACTCCAGGTGAAGGCCCAGAAAGACCTGGCCATCCTTGTCACCGTGTCCATACCCGGAGACAGACCTGAATCCGCTACCCTGAACCTTACAGGGCCGATAGTTCTCAACTCCAAAAAAAAGCTCGGCCTGCAGACGGTGCAGACCGAGCCTGAAACCAGAAGCCGTATTATGCTCTCAGAGCTGAAAAGCAATCAGGAGCAGTCCGATACTACTCATTTATAGACCTTCCCATCCAGTTTTCCAGATCTTCACGTATCATCTTTTCGGCGGTTTTGCGGGCATCCAGCTGGTATGACCCGTCCGCCACCCGCTCCCTGAGATCCTGGACCTTTTCCATTCTGACCTCATCACTGTCGACTGCAGCCTGCATGGCGGCGTGGTGCAGCTTTGCTCCCTGGGACAGTGTGACTTTGTCGCCGCTCTGTCCCTGGAGGGAGGACTTCCTGGCTTCCTTGTCGGCCCTGGTCTTATCTGTTCTGGACTGTTCATATGTCTGAATCCCAGTGGGGAATCCTTTTATCTGCATGGGTACCTCCGTTTGGTTTCGGCTGGTGCCTTACCAAATTTATCGGACAAATTCGCCGTGACTTAAGCCTGTTGTGCACATTTTTCAACATCATGAGATAAATGTCAAACATTTCAGGCTGCAAATCTATTTTAACCTGTCGTACTGTATCTGTTCAGCGCTTTGCATTTGGCATGGCTTTCTGACTGGAGGTATACAGCCCTTGAAAATTGAAGAACATGTTGTTCCGATATTTGTGCAAAATATATTTGGGTAGCGGGCACGGACCCTGTCAGAGCATGGTCCGGTTTACTTTGTCCAGGGTGATTTCCCAAAGCTTGCGAAGAATCCTGTCTTTTTCGTGTATATTTAATTCCTGAGGACCGTCATCGCCGGGCTTGAGCACCTTCATATCCTCTCCGGTGGGAGGGTAGTGGAAAATCAGGTCAGAGTTCATTTCCTGGCGAAGCTCTTCCTTTATTTCCTGAACTATCATGTTGTTGCTGTCGGATGTGATCAGGTTTTCTACAATTTCCCTGGCTACTCTTTCTACCATGGCTCTTCTCTTTTTTTCTCTGGATTTTGGATGCAGGCTGTCCCCGTCAGGACCACGCAGGTATCTGGACAGCCGGGAAAGCTTACGCCCCGTGACCAGCTGGCGATCATAGTTATTAAACATATTTTTTAACAGGGATTGGTTGATAGTCATATTCAGCCTCTTCTGGTTATTTGTATCGGCAGGATATGAAAAAGCTTTAGCTAAAATCAACATTTTTTTTCGTTTCTGTTGTGCCGAAGATCTTATATCTGCAAACTCCCTGTTTTTATTGACTTTATACTACTTCTCACTGCCTTCAACAAAAATGAGAACCACGCTGACAGTGACGCTTAGCAGGGAAGTCCCCGGTCGCACCTGAGGCGTGACTGCATGCATCACCTTTGATGCCCTCTGAAGGATTGCCTGGATCCGGTACAGTCAAGTTCTCCTTGAATGATTTCAGGATATTGGCTACAAAAAAAATAGACCGCAGTTGGAGCCGTAATGGCCGGCTACCGATAAATCAGGCTCCAGGGAACCTCCAACCAGCTGCATCCTAACTATGAGAATTAAAAATATTGTGTTGGCCACTAAAATGGAAAGCAGGGAAGCCAGGAACATGGCCCAGGAAATCAGGGCCTGGCTGGAAAGCAAGCATTGCAACACCTGCAGGGCTGATTTTCCCTATGAAAACGATATAGAGAGATTGTCCTGGGACAGAGTGGATCTGATCCTGGTCCTCGGCGGGGATGGTACGATGCTGAGCGTCGTGCGCACTCTGCTGGACAACCAGGTGCCCTTTTTAGGGGTCAACCTGGGCAAGGTGGGCTTTCTGGCCGAGGTGTCCCCTCTGACCTGGAAAGAGCAGCTGAACATGGTCCTGGAGTCGGGCGGCAGGATTTCTCACAGGGTGGTACTGGAGTATTCCATATTCCGGAGAGGGCGTAAGAGGGACACGGGTGTAGCCGTCAACGAACTTGTGGTCAGCCGGGGTGAACTGGCCAGGATAATTTCCCTGGACCTGGAGTCATACCAGGGCGCCCTGGAATCCATCCGTGCAGACGGCCTCATTGTGTCCACCCCCACAGGTTCCACTGCTTACTGCATATCTGCCGGAGGGCCGCTGGTGCACCCTGAAATGCAGGCAATGATCCTGACCCCGGTGTGCGTCTTTCTGCACGACTTCAAACCCCTTGTAATGCCGGCCTCGGAGTCTTTCCTGCTGCGCATCGGCGACTCCACCCAGGAAGCTTACCTGACTGTAGACGGTCAGTCGGGTTTCGTTTTAAACCCCGGTGACGAACTGAGAGTAAAAAGGTATAATATTGACCTGCAGCTTCTCATGTGTCGCGACGAGGGGTTTATAACCAAGCTCAGGTACAAAAAGTTTTTCATCAGGGGGTAAAAGTGTCGACGTTGCCGCACATTTCATCTTATTCCAGGATATACTACGGCCAGGATCCGTACCTGGACGCCTGGCTTCTGCATTTCATGCTGGAAAACAACATTGAGCATCTGGTAAATCCCAGGGTCAATGCCTCGGCTGAACAGCTGCGCTTTATGGTGGATATTAACGAAGGTCAGCTTTTCACCCCCTGTACTGACTGGATGTTCGCCAATCTCCTGCAGACCAGGATGAGCCCTGAGCTCAAAAAAGAATACCTCGAGATATGGAAGAAACTGATTTTTTTGATTAGAAATTACTCCAGCGATGATTTTATTAAAAAAAAGGTCCTTTCCCTGTGCAGGCACATCTTCGGCAAGGTACTCAGATCTCCATTCATGATTCCATCCAGGCTGCATAAAAGAATGCTGGATATATTTCTGAGCCAGAACTCCCTGCAGGACCCCTATCTGGAGCGCAAATGCGCTTATAACCGCAGGGCCCTGGAATTTATGCATACCCCCGGGTTTTTCAGGTTTATCAGTTCCTGCCCCAGCTCCACTATGAGCTGCGAACGGATTCAGGACCTGCGCTGGGAACTGGATCTTCTCGAGCTAAAGCGCTTTTTTTGCCTGTCCACTTGGGACAGCATCTGGAGAGAAGAGGATTTCACCCCGGACCAGCAGGAGATTGAACAGGAACTGAGCCGTATATGGCAGGGTTTCAGGGAAGTGATGACCAGGCTGTTCGGCCCGGAAAACGTGTACCGGCTCAAGATCCTTTACCTTCCAAGCCAGAGCGGAGGTCTGGTTTTTGATATGCAGGTGATTTATAATCTCATCCGCCAGGGGCACAAGGTAACTCTAGCCCTCAAGGAGGGTTTTTACTATGAGTATCCTACATTATGGGACAGCTATGCCGATAATATCCAGGCTCACCTGCTCACGGACGCCAGTATTATCGAGGAAAGCCAGGCCTCCAAGAATGAATTTTTAAAAAAACAAAGAGAAAACAATCTGGTGGTGATTTCCGACGGCAGCCGGGAGAGGCTGAACCTGTACCGGACCAGTGTCACTTTTTCCAGGGCATGGAAAGAATCCGATCTGATCATTGCCAAAGGCCTTGGTAATTACCGTAGGCTGATACAGAACTCACATTATTTCACCCGGGATATCCTGTGTCTTTACCGGGATGATCATAATGAGGTGCAGTTCGAATTCAAAGCCAAAAGTATCAGGGTACGCAAGATCACTGAAAAGGAAATCCTGGCCAAGGCCGAAAAAATTAAACGCCAGATGGCAGAAGCCAGAATGCAGGGTCAGATGGTCCTGTTTTACAGCGCCATCATTGGGAGCATTCCCGGTCAGACAAAAACGGCTCTGAGGGTGCTCAATACGTTTGTGGACTATATGCGCAGCCGCACGTCGGGTACTTTTATAATCAACCCGGCCGAGCATTTTGAGCAGGGCATGGATGGGGACGATCTTATGTACATGTGGGAGATTGTGCAGCGCAGCGGACTCATCGACGTCTGGAGGTTTCAGAGTGTCCGCGACATTGAAAAGAGTTTCGAGCTGATGGGAGAGCGTGTCCCGCCTGTGTGGGCCGGAAAGGATGCCACTTTTTCCACAGGATGCACCAAGGAGATGCACATTGCCCTGGATGTACAGAAAAAGTATCCTGAAATGCAGATTATCGGCCCCGGTCCGGAGCAGTTTTTCCGGCGCAGAGAATATGGAGTGGGCAAGTTTTTTGACGTGAATATTGACAAGGAGCCGGGCAAATATGGCAGGTTTTAGACAAAGGGACGCAGCATTCACAGGTTGCAATGTAAAGTTTGTCGGTCGGATAATTGTTGTTTTTCTGTTTGTATTGCTTGTATGGGGATGTGCCCCGAAAGAGCCGGTTCTGAAACCGGAACCCGTGGATATTCCACCCCTTTTCGCCCCTGTGGATGGCCATGATGTTGTGGGGCTTCTTCAGAAAGACCTGGAGGAGCAGGGGCTGGAAAGCTGGATGGACCTGGCTCCAGCCCTGGAAAAGAGCCTTTATTACGTCAGGACCAGGGATGAAGGCCGAAAAGCGGTTTGCGAACCAAAGCTCTGCATTACCTGGGGGGAGATCAAGGACACCCTGGAGTTGTTTCTTCTTCTATTGCCTGATATCGACCGCAACCCGAGGCTGCTTAAGCATTATTTCGATTTTTACGCGGTCAACCCGGATGTGCTGCTGACCGGATATTACGAACCCGAGCTCAGGGCTGCCAGGGAGCAGAAGGATGGTTTCAATTATCCGGTGTATGGCAGACCGGATGATCTGCACAGGGTTGACCTGGGGCAGTTTCACCCCCGCTGGGAAGGTCAGAGGCTTTCATACAGACTGGTGAACGGTGAAATCAAGCCATATTTCAGCAGGGCCGAAATAGACCGGGGAGGCGTACTCTCCGGACGCGGACTGGAGATAGCCTGGGTAGAAGATCCTATCGATCTTTTCTTTCTACATATTCAGGGTTCGGGCAGGCTGAAGTATCCCGATGGTACTTACGAACACGTCCTGTACGCGGATCAGAACGGCCGCCAGTATGTGGCTCTGGGCAGGGTCCTGGTTGAGCTGGGCTATCTGGAGCAGGGCGGGGTGAGTATGCAGTCAATAAGGGAGGTACTCCGGTCAAACCCGGATATAAAGCATGATCTCATGGCCGCCAACCTCAGCTATATTTTTTTTCACCTGGATGATGAGGGCCCAAGGGGTGCCACGGGCCAGATTCTTACCCCCTGGATCAGCGTGGCCAGTGACCCGGACCTTATCCCCTGGGGGTCTCTCATGATAATAGATGCAGAACTGCCGGAATACCAGGGCCAACAGACCCGCATCAGGGGGCCGGTAACTTCCCAGGACACCGGTGGAGCTATCAGGGGCAGACACCTTGACCTGTTCTGCGGTTTCGGGGAGAGGCCTGAATTTATTGCCGGCAAGATGAGCGGCAGGGCCGATGTTTATCTAATGGTTCGCAAACATGGTAAGAATTAACGAAATACTGGACAAAGTCTCCAGTTATCTTTCGGGCCCTGACCAGGCCCTTATTCAAAAGGCATACGTGTTTTCAGCGTCGGCCCACGCCGGACAGATCCGTCTCAGCGGAGAACCCTACCTGTCGCATCCGCTGGTGGTATCGGATATGCTGGCTGACATGCACCTGGATGCAGACACCATAGCTGCAGGTCTTCTGCACGACACCGTGGAGGATACGAAGGTCAGCCTGGAGGAAGTCCGGGACCAGTTTGGCGAAGAGGTGGCCAGGATAGTCAAGGGCGTGACCAAGATCGGCAAAATGAGCTTTGACTCCAAGGAAGAGGTCCAGGCCGAGAATATCCGCAAGATGATTCTGGCTATGGCCGATGATATCCGGGTCATCCTGGTGAAGCTGGCTGATCGCCTGCACAACATGAGAACCCTGGAGCACCAGAGCGTCGTGAAGCAGAAGGCTGTGGCCCAGGAAACCATGGATATCTATGCCCCCCTGGCCAACAGGCTGGGGCTTTACCGCCTCAAGATTCAGCTGGAGGACCTGAGCCTTCGTTACATGAAGCCTGATGTGTATTTTCAGATCCAGGAAGGTATCAACAAGCAGAAATTTGTCGGGAAGCAATACATCCAGAAGGTCTGCCAAAACATCGAGGAGATCCTGGAGAAAAACGCTATCCAGGGCCGTATTTCAGGACGTCTTAAGCATATATACAGTATCTACCACAAAATGGTGCAGCAGGGACTCAGCCTGGACCAGGTTTTTGATATAATTGCTTTCAGGGTGCTGGTGAAGAGCGTAAAGGACTGTTATGCCGTGCTGGGCCTGGTACACTCCATCTGGAAGCCGGTACCGGGGCGTTTCAAGGATTATATCTCCATGCCCAAGGCCAATATGTACCAGAGTCTGCATACCACAGTCATTGGCCCCGACGGGGAGCGCATCGAAATCCAGATTCGCACTGAGGAAATGCACAACATGGCCGAGTTCGGCGTGGCCTCGCACTGGCGTTACAAGGAGGACGGGAAAAACAGGTTCAAGGACAAGGATGCCGAGAGATTCGCCTGGCTGAGGCAGATACTTGACTGGCAGGAGGAACTCAAGGATCCCAGGGAGTTTATGGCTTCACTGCGTTTTGATCTCTTTGAAGACGAGGTTTACGTTTTTACTCCCAGGGGAGAGGTCAAAGAGCTTCCAGAAGGGGCGACACCAATCGACTTTGCCTACATGATCCATACTGAAGTGGGGGATCGTTGCGCCGGAGCCAAGGTCAACGGCAAACTTGTTCCTCTGAACACCGCCCTGAAAAACGGCGACACAGTGGAGATCATAACCGATTCCCACCGGCACCCCAGCCGGGACTGGCTGAGACTGGTCAAGACCGCCAAGGCCCGCACCAGGGTCAAGCAGTGGATCCGCAACGAAGAGCGTCAGCAGAGTATTGCCCTGGCCAAAGAAGTTTTGGAAAAGGAGGGGCGCAAGCTCGGCGTCAACATGAACAAGGTCCTCAAGCAGGGCCAACTGCAGCCCATAGCCCAGGACCTGTCCTACAAGTCCGTGGAGGACCTGCTGTCAGCAGTGGGCTATGCCAGGATTACCCCCAGGCAGGTACTGAACAGGCTTCTTCCCCGGGAAGAGGAAAGGCCGGTCAAAAGCGATCCAGCAGAGTACCAGGAACGGCAAGAGGAAAAACCAGCCCCCCCGGTGTCAAAAAAAGAGGGTGTGCAGATAAAAGGAGTGGGGGATGTGCTGGTGCGTTTTGCCAGGTGCTGCAATCCCCTGCCGGGCGACCCGATTGTGGGTTATATCAGCCGGGGCAGGGGCGTAACCATCCATACCACGGAATGCGCCAACTGCCAGGAGATGGAACCGGAACGTAAACTGGAAGTTTCCTGGGCCGGGGAGACCGACAAGGATTTTCCCGCCAAGATCAAGATGCTGTGTCAGAACCGCAAAGGTGTCCTGGCCAAGATAAGCGGACTCTTGACCAAAGAAGACGTAAATATTGACGCGGGCACCTTCAAGTCCAACGTGGACGGCAAGACTGAAGTGGTCTTAACGGTCATGGTACAGGATTCAAAACATCTGTACTCAACCATTGAAAAGCTGCGCAGGCTGTCTGAAGTGCAGGAGGTAATGCGAATTGCGGAATAGCTCGCCAGAGATAAGGATGACGTAACCATTCAGGGGATGCCGCTGTCTGCCTGGGGACTGTCCCGCACTTATTTTTTTCTGATGAGCAATATAAAGATGTGAGCGTTGGAAAAATAAGTGCGGGACAGTCCCCAGGCCTGGTGCCAGTAATCACCACCTAGGACCCCCTGAATGGTTACGTTTTGATTGGTCCGGCTGTTTCAACCCATTGAGGGCTAAACACGCTGGATTTCGAAGTTGAGGTCTTCTCCGGCCAGGGGATGGTTGGCGTCCAGGGTAACAGTCTCATCCTTGACATCTACTATGACCGCCGGAAATTCCTGGCCTTCAGGGTGCCTGAGCATCAATTGCTGGCCTACGTTCTGGGGGATTTCGTCGGGGAATTTCTCCCTGGGGACATCAATAATCATTTCATCACGGCGATCACCGTAGGCCTGGTCTTTTCCAATGGTTACCTGCTTGCTTTCACCCTGATCCATATCCCGAACAGCATCCTCAATGCCAGGGATTACCTCGCCTTTTCCCATGGTAAACTCGAGAGGTTCCTTATCCTGGGAACTGTCAAAGACAGTACCGTCATTGAGCTTGCCGGTGTAATGCACTTTTACCTGGGTTCCGTCTTCTACTTTAGACATCCATTTTCTCCTTTGGTTTTTTCATTTACTTTTTTTTAATTCGAACCTTATTCACAATTTTTGGAAAATATTCCTGATGTTCTTCCAGGTTTATAGGCCGCTTTCTCATTATGTTCATCCTGGTGACCATGAGATTCAGTTTTTGAACGCGCTGGTAAGCCTCTTGCTCTTCCCGGCTGTTTTTCAAAAGCTCCCTGGTGTTGATTATTTCTTTCTGCAACTCCATTTCCGGAGGAACATAACCTGAGTTTTTCAAGATCTTGTAGGCGATGCGCATTTCCGGCGGAATATGTGAATCGTCTTTTAGTTCCAGGGGCTTGCCGCTTCCGGGAAGGTTGTCCAGCTCCCCTTTTTCCATCGCCTCCAGAATCCTTTCTTCTGCTTTTTTAGCAAAAATGTCCAATTATCAACCCTTTATACAGATCAAAGGTTTTAGTCGGGCCACCTTGCGGGCCAGAGAACTGTTGTGGCTGACTTCCACCACCCGGCTGACATCCTTGTAAGCCTCCGGGGCTTCTTCTGAAAGCCCTTTGATACTGTGACCTCTGACTTGGATATTCATTTTTTGCAAATGGTCAATAACCTGTCGTCCGGGATATTTTTTGACCGCCTGCTTGCGGCTCATGCCCCTGCCGGCACCGTGGCAGGCAGAGCCGAAGCTGATATGCATGCCTTCAGTCGTGCCGGCCAGTATATAGGATGAGGTGCCCATGCTGCCACCTATGATGACAGGTTGTCCAGACTGACTGTATTCCAGGGGCAGGTCCGGGTGTCCAGGGCCAAAAGCCCTGGTGGCTCCCTTGCGATGAACAAACAGACGGGTTTTGCGGCCCTCAATCTCGTGCACCTCTTCCCTGCAGGTGTTGTGGCATACATCATAGAGCATGGAGGTACGGGCATCCGGAAATACTGTTTCAAAGGCCTCCCTGGCCAGGTGTGACAGTATCTGGCGGTTGGCCAGGGCACAGTTGATGGCTGCACGCATAGCCCCCAGGTACTGCTGTCCGGTGTCTGAAAAAATGGGGGCACAGGCCAGGTCCCGGTCGGGGAGACGAATCTTTTGTCTGGCTGCTTCCTGGACCATGAGACGGATGTATTCGGTGGCCACCTGATGCCCCAGTCCCCTGGAACCGCAATGGATACTCATGACTGTGTCGTCCTTGCGCAGGCCAAAGGCCCGGGCGGTGTTTTCATCGAAAATTTCCTGTATCGCCTGGATTTCCAGGTAGTGATTTCCGGAACCAAGGGTGCCCAGCTCCCGGTCCAGGCGTTTGCGGGCCTTGTCGCTCACCGCCCCGGGATCCGCCCCGTAAGCTGTGCCGCCTTCCTCGGTTTTTTCCAGGTCCGACCTTGTCCCGTAACCCCTGCCTACAGCCCATCTGCCTCCCTGGGCAAGCATCTGGTCCATTTCCTTGCTGGAAATTGTGAGCCCTTTTTTCGTGCCCAGACCCGCCGGGACATTCTGGTATAAAAGATCCGCCAGGGCCTTGCCGGAAGAAATAACTCTGTCCTTATGAATTCCTGTGAGCAGGGTACGCACTCCACAGGCGATGTCGAACCCCACTCCTCCAGCAGAGACGATTCCTCCCTGGTGAGGGTCAAAGGCACCAACACCGCCTATGGGAAAGCCGTATCCGAGATGGGCGTCCGGCATGGCCAGCGCGCCATGGACTATGCCCGGCAGAGTGGCCACATTGGCCAACTGCCTGAATACGTCCCCCTCCATGTCCGCCATGAGCTCATCATCGGCAAAGATGAAGCCCGGCACACGCATGGGCCCTTCAGGTTCCAGGCGATGTACGTATGAAGATATTCTGGTAGGCTTTTGCATATCCATTGGTGTTGCTTAATAACACTACAGCGACACTTTGTAAAA
>PWSL01000532.1 GCA_003563255.1 Desulfonatronospira sp.
ACTGGCTCTCCCCGCACTTATTTTTTCCAATAAAACCAAGATCATTTTAAAAAAATAAGTGCGGGGGTGCCTGTCCCCAATTGAGGCAGGCATAAAATTATATAAGTTTCGCTGTAGTGTTAGTAAAGGATCAAAGACAACAAAGTCCAATTGAAAATAAAAATACATTGAAGTGTTTTCTATCGTAATGATAAATAGGTGGGCTGATCATCGATCATTCAAAACAGATGTGCTTCAGTCGACAGGAAATAGCGAGCCACTATGCTGCATGGTTTCCTTGTGAGCATTCGGTGCCATCAATCACCGTCGAGAGCTCCAATGGCACAGACAAGTTCAACTTTACGTAACCATTCAGAGGGTGCCGAAACCGGCCAGCAATACCGAGGGCCTACTGAATGGTCACGGTACAATTAGGGTCAGATCAATGAGATGACTATCTTTTTTCCCAATCAAAGCGGACAATATTACGTTCGCCGCGGTCAAATTCCACACCTATCAGGTATATTTCGAGATTTTGACCACGGTATTTATCAGCATATCCTCTTTTGCGGATCTGCTCCAGGGCCGTGCCCGGAGTTTTGTCGAGGTCCAACACCTTGAATTCAAAGATGAAGACCCTGTTTTCAAGGCGCACCGTCATATCGATCCGGCCGTGATTTGCGGTGTCCTCGGCCGTGACATCCAGGCCCAGGGCCTTGAAATAGCAGTAAAACACGGAAGCGTAGTAGCCTTCATATTGGGACAGTTTGTTTTTTCGGTACCAGTCGTGGGGAATAGCGGCAAACAGTGAGTGAAAAGTCAGGTTCAAGGCATCCAAATTGTTATTCTTCAAGGCATCATAGATTTGAAGCTGGGTTTTGTCTTTGAGCGTGGGATCCGGCGTATAGCGCTTGAGAATATAATCGGACAGACTACTTTTGACCTCCATATTAGGGTAACGTAGTTTGTAGAATGTCTTGCCCGCCACCCTGAATGCCTGCTCGATGGTCAGGTAGCCGGTCTGAAAAAGCAGGTTTTCCGGCTCCACAAAATCTACGTCAAAGCCCCCGATAATGGATTCCGAAGCGTTCGTGTGCTCAAGTTCAGGAATAAAGTACCGCTTCTTTTTGAACAACTCCACCAAAAAAGCAGGAGTACCGCTCTCAAACCAAAAATTGCAGAATTCATTTGTTCGTAAATAATTCAAAATACTGAAAGGGTTGTAAACGGCCTCTCCCAGCCATGAATAGCCGTTGTACCAGTTCCGGATTTCATCCAGGGATTTTCCCCGCAAGTGTTGAGCAAACACCTCGGTCATCTCGGGTTCGGTATAACCGCAGATGGTGGCGTATTGAGCATCAAGGGTGATATCGATCAGGTTGTTGAGCCCGGAAAACAGGCTGACCTTGGAAAATCTGGAAACTCCGGTGAGAAAGGCGAACCGGATATTAGCATCCTGTGCTTTGATCACCGAATAGAGGTTTTTCAGACCTTCCCGCATTTCAGCGGCTGCTTCAGGGTCAGAAATATTGTCCAGAATGGGCTTGTCGTATTCATCTACAAGAACAACGGCTCCCAGCCTGTAATTTTTTTTTGCCTTGCGGATCAGGCTGCTAAAACAACCGGACACGCTGTTCTTGTATTGACATGAAACCTGCAACCTTTCCTGGTTGTCGTCTAAGAGTTCAAAGATCTTCTGGTCTAGCGCTTCCCTGTGTTGAAGAATTCCTTCTGCAAAGGAAATATGAATCACGGGATATTTTTTCTCCCAGTCCCAGTGATCATAAAGCCAGAGATTTCTGAACAGGTCCTGGTTACCCTCAAAGGCTTCTTTCAGGGTGTCTATAAACAGGGATTTGCCGAACCTGCGAGGCCTTGAGAGAAAATAGTATTTTCCGCTTTCAACCAGCTCATGCACAATCCTGGTCTTGTCCACATAGGTGTATCCATCCTCAATGATCTCTCGAAGGGTACTCACCCCGATGGGCAATTTTTTCATCGTTAGTGACCTGTCCACGGGCTCATTTTAGACCTCTGCGAGGTCCTTTGCGTTTTTATTATCCACAGCATCAAGATAACTGGACAGTCAAAAGTTCGTAAACATTCAGGGGGCACTCAATTGCAGTTTCTGGCACAAGGTCTGGGGACTGTCCCCGCAAAGTACTATCTTTGTAGGTTCACACAACTTAGCGTTTGCCATGTTTCATTTGTGCAGGATAGGTGACGCGGGGACTGTCCCCAGGCCGGTTTCGTCACCCCCTGAATGGTTACAAAAGTTCTAGCGCAACTCGCTGGAATTGTGATATTAAAAAAAACAGTTGCCAAACAACATTTTGGAGATAAACACTTGAAATCACAAGCTTTTTTCTTTAGCTATAAAATATTAACACTACAGCGAAACTTATAAAATACAGTATGCTATCTCAATTTGGGACTGGCTCTTTTGCCGCCAAATTTTTGAAGCATCTGCAAATTAGCAACTGGCAAAAGTGCCTGTCCCAATTTGTCCCCAATTTCGACACTGACAGGAAGAAGGACTTTTTTTCCAACAAATTGTTTAGATCGATAAAGCGCTCTATTTGCATATCACAGCCTCGATGCTGATTATCCGTATATATGACAATCTAGTTGTGAATTTTCCGAAGGTCAACTCAAAATACATATTTTCATGGAAATTGTTCTCATTTGGTAACTATTCTACCACATAACTTGAGAGTTCAAAGTTCCTGGTTCTTCGTTCCTGGTTGAAATAAATAAAGTGAATAAATTTGGATAGTTACCCAGAAACAAGATTACCCTGAATCTTCCCCTGCAAAAAGCTCTAAAACATACCCTGTCAAAAAGGCTCTTTTCTTTATTGGGTTGGGGGCATAGAGAAGCAATCGTGCGCTAACAGTGTGTTGAGAAAGTCATTATCAGGCAGGCTGTTCAAAAATTCCAAGCGGCAGTCCGGCACTCACATGAGTAGATATCTTCCGGAATGAGCTAGTATTGGCAACTCAAGTGAGTGCCGGGTCCCGGGCCGCCCGGGTGAGACGCTTACCTGTAAAACCCGGCTATTCTATCCAGGGAAACACCGCAATGGTAGAGTGTCCTTATGAACCAGTTTCTGAGGGTGCATCTTGCTGTCCCTTCTTTTTGCCATCTTCTGGGCGAGGTCATGACTTTGTTTTTCAGGATAACAATCCGGCCCCCTTTTTTTTTGATCCTGGTCATCATTTCCAGGTCTTCCATGATGGGTATTTCCCTGAAACCTCCTGTCTCATGAAAGTAATCCTTCCGGATGAATATGGCCTGGTCACCATAGGGGACGCGGGTGAGGGCAATCCGGATGTTGGCTCCCAGCTCGATGAGCTTAATGATCCTTTGACTGGAATCTATACCCAGAGAGAAAGCCCCGCCAATTATATCACTGTCGGCATCCATTGCCCTGGGGATCAATTCGGGCGCGTTATCCGGCAGCCGTGTGTCTGAGTGCAGAAAAAGCAGGATTCGGCCCCGGGCCATTGCCGCCCCTGCGTTCATCTGTTTTCCACGGCCTTTACCTGAACTGACAGCCTGTATTCCCTTTGCATTAAGAGCAGAAACGGTCTCCAGTTCAGGGCTGCCGTCAACAACTATGATCTCACAGTCATGGCCTGCAAAAACCTTTAACAGGTGCCGGGCAAAGGCATTTATTGAGGCCTGTTCTCTGTAAACGGGAACAATCACTGATATCACGGGATGGACTGGCAGATTCCGGCTCATGGGTTTATGTTTTTCAGGGTTTGTCCATGGCCTTTACCCGGGCTAAGAAAGATAAGCAGAAGGCCCCTGCAGGATATCCCATTCGCATTCCCGGTAAACAGCCTTGCATTCATGAACACCCAATCCCCGGCCCTGCTCTGTCTTTTCCTCAATGTCCCTGGGGTTTGATCCGGTTTCAGCCCAGAACAGGTTGGCCCCGGCCAGTGTGCCCAGAGTGCATGGCTCATGGGTACAAAAGCCTTTGACTGAAGCCGGAGTACCCAGAATGGTTACGGCTACGATCTGAGCCATTCGCAGTTCGCTGATCATTCCCCTGGAAGCTATTTCAGTCCCGGGTATTTCAATGCGCCTGGCCGCCCCGCTGAATGCCGGGTTCACGGAAGCGGCAAAAAGTATGGCCTGGACAATTTCTTCATCTGTATGTTCAGGTCCGACAGGCTCTACGCAGGTCCCTACCTTCAGCCCGGCCTCCTGAAAATTACGTATGCTTTCAAGCCTTTTTTCAGGCGGGATCAATGTGTCGGTTCCTTCCCGCATCCTTCTGGCATGATAAACGCCCGAATATCCAGCATCCTTTATTCTCCTGGCCCGCTCCAGAGACTGATCCCCCACATTAGCCACCATCAGAGTCTCAGGATTCAGATTCTTCCTGATCTCCTGTGAAACTTCAATGAACTGCCCAAAAGGGTATTGGGCCGTGGTCATGACATATACCGCGTTGGCCCCGTTTTTTTCATGCTGCCTGGCATAAAAAACAGATTCTTCCGGGGATATTCTGCTTTCATCCTTAAAAATATTGTTTACCCTGGCAAAGGAGCAGAACTTGCAATCACAAGCGCAGGGGGCGAGGTCCAGGGCAAGCTGGCCATGGACTTCCGCTTTGCCTGAGACTCGTTTTCTGGATATTGCTCCGGCCTCGGCAATTGTTTTTAAGGACTCAATGGAATCCGGGGGATGAGAAAGCAGAAAAAGAAGTTCCTGACTGGAAAGGTTTTCTGTATCCCATGATTTTGAAAACAGGTCGTCAATAAACATGATATGTGATATTATTCCTGAAGTATTACGGTCAATTTATAATAGGTGCTTAGCGGAAATTTCAAACCAACATGTTGGTCGTTATAATTGGTTCCTGGTTACCTCTCGTTCCCAGGCTCCAGCCTGGGAACGCTTAGTTCTTGCGGCTCCAGCCGTTTCTTAAAAAATGTGGCTTGAGCCACAAAAAAGCGATGTCCCCAGGCTGGAGCCTGGAAACAAGAAAATCTTTGCTTTCTTGTCTGTGGTCTGTGGGGACAGGCACCCAGGCCATCTTAGATGAGCCCAGACAGAGCCTTCTGCACTGCCAGACACTGGAATCAAACAGGGCCAGTTTGAAGGATCAATTGATAATGATTTTTTTGTACAGCTTATGGCCGCCAATCCGCAGAGCATACAACTCATTGATGTGCGAAGTCCTGCGGAGTATGCTGCGGGCCATAGTCCCTCTGCTGAAAATATGACGGTGGATCAGCTGGAGGAAGATATTGATTCATTTACCGATGAAAAACCAATCGTGTTTATCTGCTCCACCGGGGCAAGAAGCGGTGAAGCTTACTATCTGTTTTTGGATAAACGCTCTGACCTGAAGGGCGTTTACTATGTGGACGCAACTGTTACCTATTCCCCTGACGGCAGCTTTACTATAGAATAGAACATCTCTTCTAACCTGCTACTTGGCAACGTTCAGGTCCATATTTTCCTGGACATCGCCCAGCATGTACCACGGCCGGGCCGTGGCCGGAGTGACCGGGCCCGGGCAATATACCAGAAAGGACATGCTTGCCAGGCTGTTCACCCCCAAAAGAGTTGAGTAAATCAACCTGATCAACAGCAAAAGGCGCCCCTGGGCGCCTTTTGCTGTTGCTTGTAGTGCCTGTCAGGAACTATTAACAAGACTGGGGGGTCTGACTCCGATATACCAGTCATGAATCATCCCGGAGTATTCACCAGCCAAGTATCCAGGGAAAATCCGCCCGTCACGCTTATCAGACAGTAATAATCTCTCCATGCCACAAACGAGTCAGAAAATCCTCCCAATGTATAGCCTGGATATTTCCCTGCCGGGTGGCAACCCCGTCCTGGCTGATCAGAAAGAAATCCTTATATATCCCTTCCTCGGCCAGCGCTTTCAGACCTTTAAAATCCCTGGGCGTGACCCGCTCAGTTGCCTTTACTTCAACTGCTGTAGTTTCTCCAATGAGGAAATCCACCTCATGGCCATAAGTGGAGCGCCAGTATGTTAAAGGAAGTTTTGTCCTGCTGTAGTTCAGGTACGCCCTGATTTCCATGCCGATAAATAGTTCAAAACTTTTTCCGTATAAATCCGAGTTGCTATCAAGAGACCTGGTTCCTGCAAGGGTGTGAACAACCCCAGGGTCAAAAAAATAAAATTTGCCGGATTTGATTGCCTTTCTTTTTCTGGACTCAGTCCAGGCGGGCAAGAAAAAACCTACCAGAGTGTCTTCCAGAAGACCGACATGTTCCCTGACAGTTGACGCTGGCACCTGACAGTCATTGGCAAGCTTGGTGAA
>PWSL01000011.1 GCA_003563255.1 Desulfonatronospira sp.
TACAAACATGCAAGCAAGGATTTTTTTCTTTTTTGTGGCTCCAGCTACATTTTTTAAGAAGCGGCTGGAGCCGCAAGAACTAAACGTTCCCAGGCTGGAGCCTGGGAACGAGAGGTAAGAACCAGGAACCAGGAACCGATTTTTACGACCAACATGTTTGTTCCGAAATTTGTGCTAAGCGCCTAACGGTATTGTATCAAAAAATTATAATTTCCAGATACTTAACTTTTAACTATCTAATTTCATAGAGGTTATTTAGATGTCCAATTTATTCGGTCCCAATGATCCCAGAGGGCAGCAGATGCCGCAATTCAGGCTGGAAGACCTGGATTTTTCCAAGATATACAGATTGGCCAAGGTAGGCATTGTGGTTGTGGCCCTGATTCTGATTCTTTCGGGAATCGGCTGGGCCCAGTCATTTTATACCGATTGGCTCTGGTTCAGCAGCCTTGGCTACCAACAGGTGATCCTCAAAGTGCTGTTCACCAGTGTAGGGCTGTTCTTTCTGGGGCTTGCAGTATTACTGTTACTGGCCGTGCCCAACATTTACATGGCCCACAAAAATATCATCAACCTGCGCCTGATTAACCAGGAGGTACCCCTGCAGTTGTATTACAAGGCCCGGACTCTGCTTTTGTGGGCTTCCGCCTGCGTCGCCGTCCTTGGGGCGGTGGTGCTGGGCAGGTCCTTTGCCGGCCAGTGGGAAACCGTCCTGCTCTACATTCACCAGGTGCCTTTTGGGGAGTCGGATCCCATTTTCGGCAGGGATCTGGGCTTTTATGTCTTTTCCATGCCCATGCTGGACTTTGTCCGCTCCTGGCTGCTGGTAGCCGTGATATTCGTGCTGATAATAGTTGCGGCATACTATTTCCTGAACAGCCTGCTGCGCGGGGAACAGTTCAGCCTGACCGGCAGGGTCAGAACCCATCTGGCCCTTCTGGGAGCAGGGGTGCTTCTGCTCATGGCTCTGGGACACTGGCTGGACCGTTATGACCTGCTCAATTCAACCATGGGGGCTGTCTACGGCATAGGGTTTACCGAAGACAAGGTGCTGCGCCCCGGCCTGGCGGTTATGACCCTTGTGGCCCTGGCTGCTGCCGGAGTACTGGCTGCAGCACCCTTCTACCGGGGCAGGCAGCTCATGGTTGTGGCCCTGGCAGCATGGTTCGGCCTGAATATTGTGCTGGTGCATCTGGCGCCCGGACTGGTGCAGCGCTTTGTGGTGGAACCCAGTGAACTGGCCCGGGAACGCGATTACCTGGAGCACAATATTAATTTCACCAGACAGGCCTATGGGCTGGACAATATTGTTTCTCAGCGCCATCCTGCCAGAGGTGAAATGGATCGACAGACCATAGAGGATAATAAGGGCACGGTGCGCAATGTCCGTCTGTGGGATGAAGGTCCTCTGCTTCAAAGCTACAACCAGATCCAGTTCTTCCGGCTTTACTATGATTTCCTGCAGGTGCACACCGACCGCTACATGGTAGATGATGAGCTGAGGCAGGTCATGCTGGCCACCAGGGAGTTGTCCGCGGACAAGCTGCCCAGTGAAGCCCAGCGCTGGGTCAACCGCAGGCTGCAGTTCACCCACGGCTACGGCGTGGCCATGACTCCGGTGACGGAGGTGGAGTCCGGAGGAAGACCGGGCTTTTTTATCCGGGACGTGCCTCCCACCGGTAATGTGGAACTCGAACGCCCCGAGATTTATTATGGACTCAAGAGTCTGGACTACCTTATAGTGCGCAGCCGCATGCAGGAGTTCAACTATCCCGGCCCTGAAGGCCCGGTATACACCCATTACGAGGGAGAAGGCGGGGTAAAGCTGGATTCGTTTTTCCGCCGGCTCATGTATGCCTGGAAATTCAGCGATATCAATATCCTGATTTCCAACGAGGTGACCCGGGAAAGCCTTATCCAGTACCGGCGAACCATTCCGGAGCGTTTTTCCGTGCTGACTCCTTTCCTGCAAAGAGACCGTGAAGCCTACAGCGTGGTGGCCGATGGCAAGGTCTACTGGATTCAGGATGCCTATACCGTTACCTCCAGGTATCCCTATTCAGCCCCATGGCAGAGAGCTTTCAACTACATGCGCAACAGCGTCAAGACTGTGGCTGATGCCTATCACGGTCACATGGATTACTACATATCAGACCCGGACGATCCAGTAGTGCAGACCTATGATGCTGTTTTCCCGGATCTTTTCAAGCCCCTGGAGGAAATGCCGGAGTATTTGAGAGATCATGTCCGCTATCCTCTGGACCTGTTTACAGTTCAGAGTCAGAAACTTCTGGAATACCATATGCAGGATCCGGTGGTCTTTTACAACAAGGAGGATCAGTGGTCAGTGCCGGTCCAGCACTCTTTCGGACAAACAGAGGTTTTGCAGCCATACTATATTGTTGCCAGGCTTCCAGGGGAAGAAAAAGAAGAGTTTCTGCTTATCCAGCCTTTTACACCTGTAAACAGACACAATCTGGTGGGCTGGCTGGCCGCCAGAAGCGATGGTGAAAACCTGGGGGAAATGGTGCTGTACAACTTCCCATCTGGCAGGCACGTGGATGGGCCGAATCAGGTGGAGGCCCGCATTGACAATGATGCCGTCATATCCGAGCAGTTCACCCTCTGGGGGCAGGTGGGGTCAGAGGTCTCCAGAGGCATCCTGCTGGTCATACCTGTAGGAGATTCTCTGCTTTATGCCGAACCGGTATTCTTGAAGCCCGATACCCTGGATTTTCCGGAGCTTCGAAGGATAATCCTGGCTGATTCGGAGCAGGTGGTCATGCACCAGAACCTGGAGGACTCCATTGACGCTTTGGTGGGAGAACTGCCTGCAGTGGCCCCGGTGGTGGAGACCGATGAAGAACTGCCTGTACGTGAAGACCGCGAAGACAGGGTCCTGCCCGAGTTCCGCGAAGGCCTGCGCGAAGCCGTGGACAACCTGCAGGAAGTCCTGGACGGCCTGAGGGAGATGCTTAGATAGTCTGTTGATCCGGGGGCCGTAACCATTCCGGGGGTCCTCGGTGATGATTACTGGCACCGGGCCAGGGGACTGTCCCCCGCTGAGTGCAGCTTCACAAGGTGTCGCGGGGACTGTCCCCGGGCCGGTTCTGAATGGTTACCGGGGGCCGTGGTCAGTTCTGTCCTCTGTTCCTTACACAACTCTGGTGAAGATCCAGGTGCCGGCCACAAATGTCCCCAGAACACTGCCCTGGTTGGCCAGGACCACCACCAGAAGGATTCTGCAGACCGGGTTCTTCCAGAAGGCTTTTATGGAAGTAAAGGCCTTGGGCAGGTTTTCCAGATCAGCCACCAGTGGTTTTTTGACCCAGGCCTGCACCAGGCCGGCTATCCAACCCGCGGCCATGGTGGGGTTGAGGCTGGTAATGGGGGCCGCTACAAAGGCGGCCATGATGGTAAAGGGGTGGGCCAGGGCCAGACTGACAGCCAGGGCTGAACAGAACCCATTGACCAGAATCCAGATATAGATTGACTGCACTGAGTGCTGGGCCCCCTGAGTAACAAAGCCCAGCACCAGCAGACCGACAATAACCAGGGGAATTCCCCACTTTACCAGACTGGGCCAGATGGCTTTTGCCGGCTTTGCCGTAAGGGGGCCGGTATCGATGTCCTTGTCCAGGTAGTTTTTGATTCCAGGGATGTGCCCGGCTCCTACGATGAC
Source organism: Desulfonatronospira sp. (assembly GCA_003563255.1). Lineage (GTDB taxonomy): Bacteria > Desulfobacterota > Desulfovibrionia > Desulfovibrionales > Desulfonatronovibrionaceae > Desulfonatronospira. Next base: position 3,683 of record PWSL01000011.1, read on the forward strand.
CAGGATGCTGCTGCCGGGGCTGTTGGCAATTTTGTGGGCCAGGTACTGGTCGCGCTCATCTATCAGGGACTTTTGAATCTGGGGAAAAGACCTGGAGAATTCATCCATGACCACCTGCAGCTGGTCCTTGTCCTTGAGTTTTTCGATGTCTTCCTTCTTGATGTCTCCGGGCAGGGCCATTCCTGCCAGCAGCTGCATCAACAACTTGAATTTGCCCCACATGGACAGCGAGCCCCAGACTCTTTTCAGGGTGATATTCACATCCCTGTCCGCCAGTACAAGTTCGGCCCCGGTACTTTCAGCCTGCTTGACTCCTTCGAGCATCTCCGCCCCGGGCCTTACTCCCAGCTTTTGTCCTATCCTGCGGTAAAATGCGCTCAGCCCCAACTGAGCCAGCAGAAACAAGGCCTTGTTTTCCTTGATGACCTGGTAGATATCGGTGTTTTTCCAAACGTCCGGGTGCATCAGGGTCTGGTACCTGGATGCACACAGTTCTACACAGATGGTATCAGGCTGCACCTGCTGCACGGCCTTTTTGACGTCTTCGACGCTTTTTTCCGAGACATGTGCGGTTCCCAGAAGGTAAACTGTTTTTTCGCCTGCTTGAACCTGATGCAGGTTGTCCAATTCAAGAAGGGGTTGCTCACTCATTGCTTTTTTCAGCTCCTGGTGGATGAATAGGTTCTGGTGCTGTCCGCCGCCGGCTTGCAGGTCTGCTGGATTTTGTGTATGCGCAAATGTCGGGCATTTCAATCCGCCGGCTCAAAGCCCTTAGCATAAGGTTATCCTGTCGAGGATGCAAGTGACAAGAGTACAAATTTTTGAAAACAATGTTCCAGGGCATTATTACCTGGATGCCGGTGCGACCCTGGCCGCAAACCTTTTTAAAACCGGCTTTCTGGCCGGGGTGCCCCTCTGCTCCGGGCTGGGCCTGTGCGGCAGTTGCAGGGTGATATTTCATTCTGGTGCGCCGCAGCCTTCATCCAGGGACAGGGAGTATTTGAGTGCCGGGGAGCTAAGCCGGGGCCATCGCCTGGCATGTGCTCATTTGCCGGGCTCAGATATGGTTTTTGAGGTCCCGCAGCAGCAAAGCCTGGAAATATTTGAATGGAGCTCTGATTTCAGCCCCCTGGCTGCCGGGGTGGACCTGGGCACCACCAGCATAAAATGGGGTTTTATGCATCCTCGTTCCAGCATCAGCAAGGGCTCGGGCTTAAACCCCCAGATGGGTGCCGGAAGTGAGGTCATGTCCAGGCTGGCTTATGCTGCTGAAAGCCTGGAAAACTTCGGGCAACTGCAGGAGCTTGTTTTAGAAAAGGTGAGAAAGATACTGGCTCTGCCGGACATAATCATGCCGGCTGCACTTACCGGCAATCCAGCCATGATACATATTTTGCTCGGCCTGGATATATCCGGGCTTTTGGGGCATCCTTACAGCCTGGGTGACACTGCCGGCGGTTATTTCAGTCTGCCGGGTATACAGCAGGAGGTTTTCATTCCCCCCTTACTGTCCCCTTTTGTGGGAGCGGATGTTTCATCCGGTCTAGCCTGGCTGCGCCTGAAAGAAAAAGCGGATTTTCCGTTTCTGTTTCTGGACCTGGGCACCAACGGAGAGATGGTACTGGCCACAGGCCCTGGGCAATACTATTGTACCAGTGTGGCCATGGGGCCGGCCCTTGAAGGTGTGGGGCTCAGGTTCGGCAGTCCTTTCGGGGAGAGTGTTGCCACCGGGTTTGATTATACCGGGAAGGGTATCCAGCCTGATACAAAAGATTGGAACGGCCGGGTTTCCGGCAGCGGTTACGTGGCATTGATAAGCCTTCTCTTGAGGCTGAGGTGCATGGATACCGCAGGGCGGTTCAGGCAACCGGGCAGCAGGTTGGCGGATAAGGTGGAGATGCAGGGAAACAGGGTTGCGGTAGGAAATAAGTTTTTCCTTGAAGGCAGGGACGTGGAGGAAATACTCAAAGTCAAGGCCGCTTTTACCCTTGGCCTGGATTACCTGCTGCAGAAGACTTCCATGTCCATGCAGCAGGTGCCGCGTATCTACCTGGCCGGGGCCCTGGGAGAGCATGTCAGGATGCAGGATCTGGAAGAACTGGGTTTTTTGCCCAGAGGGGCCTCGCACAAGTGCAGGGTCGCAGGCAACACCTCTTTAAAAGGGGCTTTGCTGCTGGCCGGGGATCAGGCAGCCCGCAACTGGGTGCGCAAGCTTCCCCGGAAAATGCAGAGCCTGCCGTTGGGCGGGGACAAAGAATATGTAAATGCAGGTTTTATCCGGCATATGCATTTCGAGTACAACCCTGCAGACGCACCTGCAAAAAGTCAATATACAGACGGTAAGCCTGGATGATGGACTGGATAACTCCCTGATTTTATTGCCCGCCAAGTTCCATGCCTTCTCCGACACTGCTACCTGCGGCCGCCCCCACCCCTGGGAGGCCCGCCGGTTCGGCCACCGCCTTTCTTGGGTCCGGGCCTGGATGCCGCAGACAGGTCATAGGTCTTACCCTGTTCTTCCATTAGTACGGCCATGCGGCTCAGGCGGACCTTGCCCCGGTCATCGATCTCGATGACTTTGACCTTGATTTTGTCCCCGATTTTGACCACGTCAGATACCTTTTCCACTCTCCCGGTATCCAGCTGGGAGATGTGCACCAGTCCGTCCAGTCCCGGCAGGATTTCCACCACAGCCCCGAAGTCCAGTATCCTGGTGACCTGTCCCTGATAATCCTTTCCAAGTTCCGGCTTCTGATTATAGAACAGGATCATTTCCTTGGTCTTCTGCAGGATTTCTTCGGATGGAGCAAAGATGGATATTTTCCCGGAATCCTCTATGTCTATGGAAGACCCGGTTTCAGCGGTTATGGCTTTGATGTGCTTGCCGGAGGGGCCTATCACGTCTTTGATTTTGTTGGTGTCCACATGGATGACTTCCATCTTGGGAGCAAACGGGGAGAGTTCTTTTCTGGGCTTGTCAATCACCAGCTTCATCTGGTCCAGGATGTGCCTGCGGGCTTCCAGGGCCTGTTCGAGGGCCTGGTGCATGACAACTGTAGGGATGCCTGCAATTTTGATATCCATCTGCACAGCGGTTATTCCTTCATAAGTGCCGGCCACTTTAAAATCCATATCCCCCAGATGATCCTCGTCTCCCAGGATGTCTGTAAGCACCAGATATTCGTCATTTTCCCGGATAAGTCCCATGGCTATGCCGGCTACTGGCTCTTTCACCGGGACTCCCGCATCCATCAGGGCCAGGGTGCCTCCGCAGACAGTGGCCATGGAGGATGAGCCGTTGCTGTCCATGACTTCTGATACCAGGCGGATGGTAAAGGGGAATTCCTCTGAAGAGGGCAGCACAGGCTGAATAGCCCGTTCAGCAAGAACTCCGTGTCCTATTTCCCGCCTGGACGGCCCGCGCAGAAACTTTACCTCTCCCACACAGTAAGGGGGGAAGTTGTAATGCAGCATGAAGCTCTTGCTGCTGTCCCCGGACAGGGTCTCGATGTGCTGAATATCTGTGGAGCTGCCCAGGGTGGCTATACTAAGGGCGGTGGTTTCCCCGCGGCTGAACAGGGCGGAGCCATGGGTGCGGGGCAAAAGGCCCACCTCGATGCTCAGCGGGCGAACGGTCTTCAAGTCCCGTCCATCGATGCGGATCTTTTCCGAGCTGATCTTTTCCCGCATTATGCTTTTTTCCAGGCCTTTGAATATTTCCCCGAACTTTTCCAGTCGCTGGGATTCCGGACCGAACTTTTCCTGCAGGGAGGCCTCCACCCGGTCTCTGACCTCTGATCTGGCTTCCTTTCTGTGCATTTTGCCAGGGGTTTCCAGGGCCCGGGCCAGGTCGCCGGCCGCCATTTGTTTGACCATTTCTTCCAGTTCCGGGTCTCTTTCCGGATCTGCCGGGATTTCCATTTTGTCATGGCCGCAAAGGCTGCGCAGTTCTTCCTGGCTGTCCAGGATGGGTATGACCTGCTGCCTGGCCCAGTCTATAGCCCTGGCCACGATTTCTTCGGGCAGAAAATCAGCCACGCCCTCCACCATTACCACGCCGTCCCGGGTGGAGGCCACCATGAGGTTCAGATCGCTCTGGTCCAGGAGCTTCATGCTCGGGTTCAGGATGAATTCGTCATCGATGTAGCCCACCCTGGCCCCGGCCAGGGGGCCCAAAAATGGTATTTTGGACATATGCAGGGCTGCCGAGGCCCCGCTGATAGCCAGTATGTCCGGGTCACTTACGGAGTCAGCTGAAAGCACCGTGGCCATGATCTGGACTTCATCCTTGAAAGTTTCAGGAAAAAGCGGCCTGATGGAGCGGTCGATGAGCCTGGAGATCAGTGTCTCGCGCTCGCTTGGTCTCCCGATTTCCCGGCGGAAATAACTCCCGGGAATTTTACCCGCGGCATAGGACATTTCCTGGTAATTGACCGTAAGGGGGAAAAATCCCGGATTGTTCAGCATAGGCTGTGTTACAGCGGTTGCCAGGACCACAGTATCTCCGCTCCGGACCAGGACCGAGCCATGGGCCTGGTTGGCCATCTTGCCGGTTTCAAAAACAAGTTTGTAATCACCGGCCAGGGAAGTGATCTTGGTACTATTAAAATCTTTCAGCATAGTTATCGATCCTTTATGAATAGTTGCAGATTGTAGTTTGATAATAAATTGCGGCAACTGTTGTGTTGAATCCGGTACATTGCGCCACGCGCCGTGCAGGATCTCGGGATAAGAAGAAATCTTTTTTCACGGGTAATGCAGGCATTTGCGTACCTGTCCGGCTCAAAAAACCGGCACCAAAATGGCTGTATTTGACAGGTACGCATGCATGCATGGTCCACCGTTGCTTGCCGGGCTATTTTCTCAGACCCAGCCTGGAGATCAGCCGGCGGTAACGCTCGACATTTTTTTCCTTGAGGTAATTGAGAAGTTTGCGTCTTTTGCCTACCAGCTTCAACAGACCCGTACGGGAATGAAAATCCTTTTTGTGGGTCTTGAAGTGTTCGGTAAGGTATTTGATACGTTCCGTCAGCAGGGCCACCTGGACCTCGGGAGAGCCAGTGTCGTTTTCGTGATGTTTGAATTCCTCAATGACCTTGGACTTATCCTTGGGTTGCATCACCACAGCATTATCCTCCTTAGAATAGAATAATAACAAATCATGTCCATAATCCCCTGACTATGGACCACACCCACCGGCCATCCTGTTTTCGGGCCTCGGCCAGGGCCAGGGCAAAGCCATCCATGGAAATCAGCAGGGCCCTGGAGGGCTGCCGGGGTGCATCGCCGGAAAATCCCCGGGCATCAACGGGTCGTCCATTACGTACCAGTTTTTCCTGCTCACGGTCCAGACTGATGCGGGTCCAGTGAGACAGGGCTGCTGGTATGGACAACAGGTGCTCTTCCAGGTCCCTTTTTTCCAGGAGGCTGTCCAGGTCCACTGCCTGGTCCAGGGAAAAGGGATGGCTTTTTTCACGGACAAGGTCTGCCAGGGCCGCGCAGCATCCCAGGCGCATCCCCAGGCTGTGGGCCAGGGACCGTACATAGGTGCCGGCGGAGCAGGTTGTCCGGAATTCCACCAGGGGCAGCTCAATATTTAGAACTGCAGCCTGGTAAATATTTATCTCCTTAGTCTTGCAGGGGACCTCTTGTCCAGCTCTCACTAGGGCATGAAAGGCTTGTCCCTGGTGCTTGGCAGCCGAAACCGGAGGAACAGTCTGTTGTTTGAGGCTTTCCCAGCTTTTGATTTCCTTTCTTACCTGGTCCGGGGAGACACCGGTCCAGTCTTTCTCCTCCAGCACCGTCCCCTGAGTGTCATAGGTGTCGGTTCTGACTCCCAGGCGGATGACGCCCCAGTATGTCTTGAAACCTTCAGTGATATATGGGGCCAGTTTGGTGGCCTGCCCCAGCAGGACCACCAGAACTCCCCGGGCCATGGGATCCAGGGTACCGGCATGGCCGATTTTCTTAAGTTTGAAGCGGGCCTTGATCCTGTTGAGGCAGGCCGTGGAGGTAGGACCACCGGGTTTGTTCAGCACCAGCACCCCGCTTGGGTGTTTTTTTTCGTGAAGTCTGCCCTCAGGGGCATTTCCGCCGGGCTTCACCCCAGGTTCCTGCGGACTGATGAGATGACCATTTCCCGGGCTTCCTGCAGGGGAGCATTGATGATGCCTCCAGAGGCATTTTTGTGCCCGCCGCCCCCCAGTCTGGAAGCTATTTTGCTCACGTCATCGGTGCCGGCGCTGCGCAGGCTTATCTTGACCCGTCCGTCTTCGTCCTCGCGCAGGGTGCAGGCCACTTTCACCCCGTTCACTTTGAGAAGCGTGTTTACCAGACCTTCGCAGTCCTCCGGTCCGGTGCCGGTATTTTTGAGCATCTCTCTGGTTACGCTGATGATGCCGATACGCCCTCTGTCAATGAACTCGGAGCGCTGCAGGGCCAAACCATGCAGGCGGATCCTGCCCTGGGACCACTGATTGGTGATCATGGGGTTGAGTCTGCCGGTATCCAGCCCCTGACGCAGCATGAAAGCCGTAAGTTCCAGCACCCCGGGGGTGGTATTGCCGAAGCTGAAAAAACCTGTATCCGAGACAATGGCCAGGTAGATACCCTGGGCCATGGGACCATTAAGTTCAATGCCCAGCTCTCCGGCAAGCAGGGATATCATCTCTCCAACCGATGAATATCCCGGGTCCACCCAGTTTATTGAGCCGAACCCGGGATTGTCCGGGTGGTGGTCAATATTTATGGTGGGCACCTCCTTGATCATGCCGGCGATGTAATCCCCAGGACGTTCTGCGGATGCGCTGTCCAGGACAATGATGCATTCAACGTCATTGTAAGGGGGGCTTGTATGCAGGTCAGAAGGCAGGTCCAGCCAGGCATACTTACTGGGCAGCCCGCTCTCGTTATACAGGGAAAAGTTTTTGCCCAGACTTTTCAGGATATGTCCCGTGGCCGCCATGGAGCCTATGGAGTCGCCGTCAGGCTTTACATGCGAGGTTACAAGAAAGTTGTCGCCGGTTTTCAGGGCTTGGGTCAGTTTACCGGGCACTGGAATCATACACCATCTCCTGCAGATATACATCCCACTCAAACCTGAGTTCTGGAACATACCGCATTTTAAGGTTCTGGCCCAGGGTGGACCGTAAAAATCCGCGGGCACTATGCAGAGCTTTTTCCAGTTCCGGGGAAGGACCATGGATATGGGTATACATGACCCGGGCGATGCTCAGGTCCTTGTTCATGAGGACCCCGGTAATGGTCACCAGGTGCAGGCGTGGATCCTGGGCTTCCAGCACTATTATACGCCCCAGTTCCCGCATGATGCTGTCGGCCATCCTGGTGGCCCGTCTTGATGTTGCAGGCTGCATAACTGTCTAAAACACCTCTATTTTAACTTCCTGCAGATCGTCAGCGGAAACAGCTTCCACCATCTGCAGGGCCTTGTTCAGTATTTCCTCTACCCGGAGCTTGTCGTTGGCCAGAGTGACCATGGCAATTTCCAGGTGGTCCAGGCTGTTTTCAGAGCCTATTTCGGCCACCGCCAGATTGAACTTGTTTTTGAGCTTCTGCTTCAGGCTGCTGCTGATCCTGCGCTTGGCCTTCAGCGAAGTTATCCCGTGCAGGCGGATTTTTATATAAAGTGTTCCAATCATCATTCTGTTGCAACTGCTCAGCAGATTGTCACTGCTCTTTACTGCGACAAAAGCATTATCATGACAAACAGTAATAACGGAAAAACTTTCAGTGCATAACTCTCATCTGTCTTTCCTCTTTCTGACCTCTGACCTCTGACTACTGACCTCTGACCTCTGACCTCTGACCTCTGACTTCTGACTTCTGACCTCTGACTTCTGACCTCTGACCTCTGTCCCCTGATTTAAAGTGTAGCCTTTTCCTCTCTCTCCTGGTAGGCCTCGATAATATCCCCGACCTTGATGTCGTTGAATTTATCCAGTCCCACTCCGCACTCGTACCCCTTGGTGACGTCCTTGACGTCTTCCTTGAACCGCTTGAGGGAGCTCAGGCTGCCGGTGTACACCACGACACCGTCGCGTAGAAGCCGGGCCTTGCCGTTGCGGATGAGCCTGCCGTCCATGACCATACAGCCGGCCACCATGCCCACTCTGGGCACGCTGAAGGTCTGCAGCACCTGTGCCTGCCCCAGGTATTCCTCCTTGATAATAGGATCCAGCATACCGGCCATGGCGTCCCTGATATCGTTTACCAGGTTGTAGATGATATCGTAAAAGCGTATTTCCACGCTTTCTCTCTCGGCGACTTCCTTGACCCTGGGAGTAGGCCGGACATTGAAACCGATAACAATAGCCGAGGAGGCCGAGGCCAGCATGATGTCCGACTCGGAGATGGATCCTGCGCCGCCGTGGATGATATTGATCTTGACCGCGCTGGTGGACTGCTTGTTCAGGGCTTCGGCAATGGCTTCCAGAGAGCCCTGCACGTCCGCCTTGACCACCAGGTTGAGCTGGTGCATCCCACCTTCCGCCTTGGATGCCAGAAAGCTCTCCAGGGTGATTTTGGACTCTCTGGCCAGGTCTTTGTCCCTTTGTTTGGTCTGCCTTGTTTCGGCGATGCGTCTGGCCACCTTTTCGTCCTGGACCACCACGAACTCGTCACCAGCTTCAGGAACTCCCTCCAGACCCTGGATTTCCACCGGGACAGACGGTCCGGCCTGGTCAATCTTCTTGCCTTTGTCGTTGAACATGGCCCGGATTTTACCGTGATAAAGTCCACATACAAAGGCATCTCCATGTTTCAGGGTGCCGCCCTGCACCAGCACTGTGCCCAGGGCACCGCGACCCTTGTCCAGTCTGGCTTCTACGATATGGCCGACGGCAAATTTGTTGGGATTGGCATGCAGTTCCAGCACCTCGGCCTGCAGCAGGACCATTTCCAGGAGATCGTCAATGCCGATGCCCTGTTTGGCCGAGACATGGGTATAGATGGTATCTCCACCCCAGTCCTCGGGCACAAGCCCCAGTTCTGCCAGCTCTCTTTTGACCCGGTCCGGGTCGGAGTCTTCCTTGTCAATTTTATTCACGGCCACCACGATGGGCACACCAGCGGCCCTGGAATGGTTGACCGCCTCACGTGTCTGGTCCATGACCCCGTCATCGGCAGCCACCACCAGTATGACTATATCCGTGATCTGGGCTCCTCTGGCCCGCATGGCGGTAAAGGCCTCGTGTCCTGGTGTATCCAGAAAGACAATATCCCCCCGGTTGGAACCCACATAATAGGCTCCTATGTGCTGGGTGATCCCCCCGGCTTCACCGGAAGCAATCTTGGATTTGCGGATGGAGTCCAAAAGCGAGGTCTTGCCGTGGTCCACGTGTCCCATAATGGTTACCACCGGCGGCCGGGGAAGCATTTCTTCTGGTTTGTCCTTGTCTCTGGGGATTATGAATTCTTCCTCGGAAAACCCGGTTTTTTCTACTTCATATCCGTGCTCCGCCGCCACGATGGAGGCGGTTTCAAGATCAATGGACTGGTTGATGGTGGCCATGATTCCAAGTCCCAGAAGGGTCTTGATGATCTCCTGGGCCTTGATGCCCATCTGTTTAGCCAGATCCGAGACCCTGATGGCCTCGTCTATGCGGATCTTCTTCTTGAAGGCCTTGGTGGGCTGCAGTATTTCCTGAACCCTGGGCTCGGTCCTGGGCTTTCTGCTTCGGCCGGGTTTCAACCTGCCCCCTGTCTTGTCCGACACAGGAGATGTCTTCTGCTTTCTAAAAGTGGTCTTGGACTGCTTCTGTGCGGCACTGTCCGGTAGTGTGCTGTCGAACTCGACCACACGCTTGTCTTTTTTGTCCTTTTTCTTCCTGCGTTTTTTCTTGACCTCCCTGGAATCATCATCAGCAGCAGGTGCTTCTGCAGGGGCGGCCTTTCCAGGGGCAGGCCCCGGGACCTCAGGCTTTTTTATTTCAGGCATGAGCGGGGTTTTGGGCGCTGTTTCGGGCTCGGGCCTGGAAATGACTTTGACTCTGGGTTCTTCGGGGGGAGCCTTCTTTTTTCTGGTCTTTCTACCTCCAGGAGCAGGCTTGCCCGGCTTTTTTTCTTTATCCTGCTGTTCCGGCCCTGGTGTTTTCGCCGCCGGCTGTTCTTTGGAAGTCTGATCCGGAGGCAGGGTTATGTCTGTGGAAACGGTTTCCTGTTCTATTTTCGGCTCTTGTGCAGCTTCAGGGGCTTTTTCAGGGTGTTCCGGAACGGTTTTAATATCTTCATCCGCAGGAGGCGTGATTATATCTTCAGGGGGAACTGAAGGGTCTGCAGTTGCCGGGTCTGGTTTTTTTCTTCTCCTGACTATGACCCCGCTTTTGGCCATACTCTGGGTGACACTTTGATCTGCACCGTTTTTATGACGTTCACGCACAAGCTCGACCTGTTCCTCTGTAAGACCGCTCATATGGCTTTTGACCTGGATATTCAGATCTCTTAAGAGATGGATAAGCTCTTTGTTGGAGATGCCCAGTTCCTGTGAAATATCTCTCACTCTCATTTTAGTGGTCATTGTCGTTCCCCCTGTTGCACTTATGCCGCCAGCCTTTAAATCTGGCTATTCCGCCGGAGCACCCCGGGCTTTTGCAGATATAAAAACCCCTTCCAGGCTTCTTCTGTCCAGGGTCAGGTTCAAGTCCTTGTTCCTTTTTCCCGGAGCAGACGTGCCGCAACAGGTCTGCCTTGGGTTTTTTTGTGCGGCAGACAACGCAGGTTCGCATGGGGACATGCTTTGTACTGGGAATGCCTGTACCTGGCAGGGTGTTATCCTTGATCATTGTTCTCCGGGATCTGACCCTGGAGAAGGGGTTCTTCTCCGGTTAAATTCAGTTTTTGAGGCCCTAGAAAATTTATGGCCCCTTTGAGGTTTTCCAGGTTTTCATCGGTCAGGTCCAGTTTTTCCTTGAGTTGCTGGTCAGTCGATTGCAACAGGCTGTCCAGGCTGTCAAAGCCTTCTCGGTTGAACTCACTGATGGAGATTCCGGCGGCGCTGGCCAGTTGCTCCATAATCCGGTAATGCTCGTAAACCTCGTTGTATCTGGTCTCGGTATACACGTCTATTTTCCATCCCAGCAGGCTGGAAGCCAGCTTGACGTTCTGGCCTTTCTGGCCGATGGCAGGGGTGAGCTGGTCGTCGGGAACCACCACTTCCAGAGTTTTTTCGTCTTCATCCACTGTGATCCTGGATATCCTGGCCGGAGACAGGGCATTGGCCGCGTAAGTGGCAATGTCCGGGCTCCAGATTACGATATCTATGCGCTCCCCCTTAAGTTCCTGAACAATATTGTGAATGCGGGAGCCCTTGACGCCTACGCAGGCACCTACCGGATCCACGTCCAGGTCTTTGGTCATGACCCCCACCTTGGCCCTTTTGCCTGGATCCCTGACCACGTTCATGATTTTTATGGTACCATCGGATATCTCCGGTACTTCCCGCTTGAACAGGCAGGTGAGGTATTCCGGATGGGACCTGGATACGATAATCTGGGGGGTCCGGCTTTCCCGGCGGATGTCGACGATATAAGCCTCCACCCGGTCCCCCCGGTGAAACCTTTCCTTGGGTATCTGTTCGTCCCTGGGCAGCAGTGCCTCGGTGCGGCCAAGGTTGATTATCCAGCCGGCCCTGTCGCGGCGCTGGATAATGCCGCTGATGATTTCGCCGATGCGGTCTCTGAATTCTTCATATATAATTTCCTGTTCCGCATCGCGCATTTTCTGCATCAGAACCTGCTTTGCGGACTGGGCGGCAATACGTCCCAGGTCCTTGACATTCAGGGTGAAACCCAGTTCGTCTTCCAGCTGAACGTTGGGGTCATGTTCTTTGGCGTCTTCCAACAGGATCTCATTGTTGGGGTCTCCTATATCATCCACAACCACCTTGAACTGGTAAACCTCGATCTCACCATTGTCTTCATTGAAATTGACCTCGATGTCCAGATTGCTGCCGTACTTCCTGTAGACCGAGGAGCGCACGGCTTCTTCCAGGGTATCAACCAGCATATCCCTGTCAATGCCCTTGTCCTTGCTGATCTGGTCTATGATTTTTTTAAGTTCCAGGCTCATATGGCCTTCCTCCGTTATAAATAAATATCAAAAAAAGCTGGAAGAGGCTATTCCACCAGTCTGGCTTTGTCTATCTCGTCCCATTGAAAACTCCAGGATTTATCAGGGGATGTCTTGATGCTGATGGTGTCATTCTCTGCAGACTGCAGGGTACCGGTAAAATTTTTTCTTCCATCCCTGGGTTCCCTGAGGGTTATCTTTACCTTTTCCCGGACGTACGCCTGCATCTGGTCCGGGCGGTAAAACCTGCGGTAAAGACCAGGGGAGGATACCTCCAGATTGTAGGAGCCGGGGATCAGGTCCTCCACGTCCAGGGCAGCGCTCAACTGACGGCTCAACTGGACACACTGATCAATGGTGACGCCCCCGGGCGAGTCAACAAACACCCTGAGAATCCCCCTTTGTCTGCCTGTGCCGGGGGCAAGATCCACACCCCATGGTTCAAGCCCCATGAGGGTGCAATTGGCCTGGACCAGGTCTTCAACCTGTTTTCTAATTTCCTTGTAATCCATCTTGCTGCAGAGTGTTCTTCGATATATGTTCAGCGCTTTTTAGGAAAGCAGGGGACAGTCCCCATGCACCATGGAAAGCGTCTCAAACAGATAAGTTGTTCGGCGTTTTCCAGTCAAAAAAAAAGTGGACCAATAGGTCCACCCCATACAAACGTAAATACGTTGAAATAAGCCTGGAGTGGAGCGGGTGGCGGGGATCGAACCCGCGACACCAAGCTTGGGAAGCTTGTACTCTACCAACTGAGCTACACCCGCTCGATTCGTCTTAAAACATGACTAATCTTGGACCAAATGTCAAGGGGTTGGAGAAAAATAGAGCGGATTAATTCATCTTGCCCCGTCGGGAGTTTAAGGATAGACTGGAAGCCGAAAAAAGCAGGCTGGTGCCTGGAACATAAAACACAAGGAGAATCTGATATGTATACCCTGGTACTGCTGCGGCACGGAGAGAGTGAATGGAATCAACAGAACCGTTTCACCGGCTGGACAGACGTGGACCTGACACCTCACGGGCGGGATCAGGCCGCACTGGCCGGAGATCTTCTCAAGGCAGAAGGGATTACTTTTGACCTGGCTCACACCTCGGTTCTCAAGAGGGCCGTTCGTACCTTGTGGCTGGTTCTGGACCGCATGGATCTCATGTGGATCCCGGTGCAGCGTTCCTGGAGGCTCAATGAGCGTCATTACGGAGCCCTGCAGGGTCTCAATAAGTCCGAAACCGCTGCTGAATACGGAGATGACCAGGTGCTGCAGTGGCGCAGGAGCTATGAACTGCCTCCGCCTGTACTGGATTATGATGACGAGCGCCACCCGCGTTTTGACCTTCGCTACCGCGGACTGGATCCCAGGATACTGCCCGCGGCCGAGTGCCTCAAGGATACTGTGGAACGTTGTCTGCCGTACTGGAATGACTACCTGGCCCCACAGATCATGGCCGCAAAAAGGCTCATAATAGCCGCCCACGGCAACAGTTTAAGGGCTCTGGTGAAGTACCTGGACCAGGTGTCCGATCAGGAAATCCTGAAGCTCAACATCCCTACCGGAGTGCCTCTGGTTTATCGTCTCAATGAAGACTTGACCCCCATTGAAAGCAGGTACCTGGGGGATCAGGAGGAAATCCAGAAGGCCATCGCCGCCACGGCAGGCCAGGGCAAGGCCGGGTGATGCCGGATGTTTAAGAAAGTTCTGGATTTTGTAAAGACGGATATCTGGCGCTTGGATAAACAGGGGCTGTCCCGGATTCAGGCCTTCCTGGTGCATCACCTCAGGGTTCTGCTGGTTGCCGGGCATGGGTTTGTCCGCAATGACTGCTCCATGCGTGCCTCCTCTCTGACTTATTATACCCTGCTATCTATCGTCCCGGTTATGGCCCTGGCTTTCGGCATTGCCAAGGGCTTCGGTCTGGACGACATGCTGCAGAACCAGCTGGAACAGTTCCTGGGAGCCCACGAAGATATCCTGGACGAGGTGGTGAAGTTTTCCTACTCCATGCTGGAAGTGACCAGGGGAGGGGTCATTGCCGGAGTGGGTTTTCTATTTTTGCTCTGGGCCGTGATCAAGGTGCTGGATCACATTGAGCTTTCCTTCAATGCCGTATGGGGTGTGGAAGAGGGCAGAAGCTGGGTGCGCAAATTCACTGAATATCTGTCAGTAATGGTCCTGGCCCCGGTGCTGGTGATCTTGTCAGGAAGCCTGACGGTTTTTTTGACCGCGGAAATTTACAAGTACCTGGCTGAAGGCTGGCTGGCCATGTTTGCAGATGTATTACAGTGGGGGGCACAGTTTACGCCTTATGTGATTATCTGGATGCTGTTCACATTTTTATTCATGGCCATGCCTAATACCAGGGTGCATTTCAGGTCTGCGCTGATTGCAGGCATAATCTCCGGTACCATGTTTCAGCTTTTGCAGTGGGGGTACGTGAACTTTCAGGTGGGGGTGGTCAGGTACAACGCTATTTACGGCAGCTTTGCAGCTCTGCCCCTGTTTCTGGTATGGCTTCAGCTCAGCTGGATGATAGTCCTTCTTGGGGCCGAGTTGTCTTACGCCTATCAGAACGTACGCCGCTTCATTTATTCTGCCGAGGTCCGGGAGATAAGCCCCGTATACAAGCAGAAAGTCAGCCTGCTGGTCATGCACCTGGTAATCCAGAGATTTCTGCGGGAGCTGGGCGGGGTGAGACCGGATGAGATCTGTGAACAGTTGAAGCTGCCTGTAACCCTGGTGAACCAGGTGCTCAAAGACCTTTATCAGGCCGGGCTGGTGGTCAGGGTGGAGATATCAGGAAGCGAGAGCTCAAAATATCAGCCTGGCAAGGATGTAAACAGCATGAGCATCGCCTATGTTCTCAAGGCTCTGAATGAGTCCGGCTCCTCGGATGTACCTGTAGTCCAGAACCTGGCCTGGGACAGGATCTGTACATCCCTGGATAGTTTTGAAGAAGCCATCCGCAACTCACCGGACAATGTCCTGCTAAAGGATATCGGAACTTAAGGGGGTAAGGTAACCGTTCTTCATTTCAGGCTTTGTATCAGCGACTTACAGGTGAAAACCCTGTCATAAATAACAAGAAATATTCGAGCAATGACAGGGTTCAGCGTCTGGCACAGGGACTGCTCCAATTTGTATCTGTTTATATGTTGCCGTTTTTAAAAGAACACAGGAATTTTTTCTCTGCATCGGATGTTCCTATCAGAATCAGCTCGTCTCCTTCCTGCAGATGGTAATCAGGTTCTGGGTTGATTATGGTGCCCTTTGTGGGGGAGTCTATGGCTATGACGCTGCATCCGGACTTCATGCGGATATCGCTCTGTTTCAGGGTCTTATTGTTCAGACCCGGGCCTACCTTTTCCCGGAAGATATCCAGGCCCTCGGCCACCATTAATACATTGTCGCCCTTGATGTAGTTGATCACTGAGTTGGCACCCAGTGAGGCGTATGACATGACCAGGTCGGCCCCGGCCTGGTGCAGTTTGGATATACTTCTGTCACGGCTGGCCCTGGATATTATCTGTATCTCCGGGCGCAGCTTGCGGCAAAAGATGGTCAGGTAGATGTTGAGATCATCATTGTTGGTGGTGATTATGATGGAAGGGGTCTTGTCTATCCCGGCCCGCTTCAGGGTATGAAAATCCGCGGCATTGCCGAGCACGTACTTTTCCTTGTCAGCCACAATGCGCTGACTCTTCTCCACTATGCGATAGTCGATGTCGCTTTCCGCCAGGGCATCTGCAGCGGCCCTGCCCACACGGCCCCCGCCCAGGATAAGCACCGGGGCAAAGGACAGGTTGTAGATGCCGTATATCTCGTCGTACTTTTCAAGCTGTTCCTGGGATCCAGCCAGCACCAGCACTGTATTAGACCCGATATTCATGTCGGGCCTGGGAATCGTGAAGGTGCCTCTTTCCCAGATCCCCACCACATTTACTCCTGTTGTTTCGCGAAGCTTGCTGTCAATGATTTTTTTGCCTACCAGGGGAGTACGCATGGCCGGTGTTTCAGCAATGAGCAAGTCGCTGAAGCGGCCGATGATATTGGCGTGCATGCTGACACCCAGCACCCGCCTGGCAAGGGCCTGACCGAGCATGACGGAAAACTGGTACGCCTGGGAACAGCCTGCCATCTGCAGGATGTCCAAGGCTTTCAGGGATTCGGCTGTAGCCAGCACTGGTGTGTTCCGGCTCAGTTCGCGCATGGTGAAAACGGCGTTGGTGTTGGTATAGTCGTCGTTGTTGAACAGGACCAGTTCAGCCCTGTCGGCTCTGGCTTTGCGGTAGGTGTTGATGTCGTCCAGGTTCCCGAGCATGACCTTGTAGCCCTGGTCGTGCAGTTCCAGAGCTCTTTGCTGTTCCGGCACCAGGATGCAGTAGCGGTAGTTGTGATGCCCGAGTTTTTCCACGAGGCTGGCCGTCATGTGATCGAAATTGCTGAGAAGAACGTGTCCAGAGGTCTTCTCCGGCAGTTCCCTTGGGGTCCTGGCCTTGTTGTGGGCTTCAAGCCAGGGGGCGTAGAAAAAGCGGATGAATGTAAAGGGCAGCATGACCAGCAGGAAGATCACTCCCGATAGCAGGACCAGGACGGAAAACATCCGGCCCGGGTCAGAGTGAAAAGCAATATCCCCATAGCCCAGGGTGCTCATGGTGACCAGGGTCCAGTAAAGGCCGTCCAGAATCGAGGGTTTTTGCCCCTCGTATGCCATTATGACATGAAAAACCGCGGTGTACAGAGTCACCATAACCAGCAGGACAAAAATAAATTTCAACAGGACCAGGATATTGCTTTTGGCTGTTTTGTCTTCGAAAAAATATTCCAGAATTGATGGTATAAACTTCATAATCTTAAGTTATTGTTATAGGTTGTCGGTTATCTGGATTATCTGATAAAAAATAACAGATAACCGGGTTGCGGTCAGCCCGCTTTGGCCCATAAGGCACAGGTAACCATTCAGGGGGCACTCAGTTGTAGTTCCTGGCACAAGGTCTGGGGACTGTCCACCGCTAACGCGGGCTGCGCCCGCGACCCTGCGCGGAAAAAGTGGCCCCATCGGGGCAAAAGAGACTGCCCACGGAATACACGGAATTTCACGGAATATGCGTTGCTTCGCAACGCTTTAAAACTTCCGTGCCCTTCTGTGTGTTCCGTGGGCATAACCTCCTGGCTTTTTTTGAAAATGAAACGTAACTTCTCAATAATTCCGGGCGATCTTACACTAAGAGAATAACTGGATTCCGGCTTTCTCCGGAATGACGAATGAAAACAGGTCGTTGCATTGTGATGTCATACCGGCGGAAGCCGGTATCCAGTAACCATTCAGTGGGTGCCAGTAATCGCCACCGAGA
>PWSL01000040.1 GCA_003563255.1 Desulfonatronospira sp.
CTCAATTGGGGACAGGCACCCCCGCACTTATTTTTATTGAAAATGATCTTGGTTTTATTGGAAAAAATAAGTGCGGGGAGAGCCAGTCCCCGGAGGTAAATAAATAAGTTTCGCTGTAGTGCTATTAACAATTAACAAATAACAGATAACTGGGTTGCGGGCATAGCCCTCGTTAGTATTTAACGTGGGACAGTCCCCAGGCCTGGTGCCAGCAATCACCTTCGAGGACCCTCTGAATGGTTACGGGAAAAGAACCAAAGAAGGCCAGTCCGGGAAAGGCCCCGGCTGCACTTTCTCCTTTATATCCCAATGAAGTTTTTTTGCCAAGTACTGTTCATAATGCCCGGGACTAAATTTTTATGTATCTGTTTAGCGCTACAGCGAAACTTATGATTGACCTCCGGGGACTGGCTCTTTTGCCGCCGGGTTTTTTGAACAGTTGACAGTTTTCTATCGGCAAAAGTGCCTGTCCCCAACTGAGATACCATACTGTATTTTATAAGTTTCGCTGTAGTGTTAGCGCTTTGCATGTGGCACGGGCACTGGCTCTCCCCTGCTTTCCTCAGGCGGGCATTGCCAGCAACCAGGATAAGAAAAGAGTTGTTGAATACCCTGCGGGCCGGCTCTTTCTGGCTGTTTAATCACGCCACAGGCGTGACAGCCGGGAGCCTGGTCAAAAGGTTACCATTCACCTCTGCTGATGGCCTGAGGCGCTGACTGATACTTTCTGGAAAACATATTCCGGGTTTGATTGACATAGATCTTTGTTGGGGATACTTTTGCAGAAATTTTGAATTTAAACAAGGAGGTCCAAATTGAACAGCTTAATTTTCGGTCCCAACGGTAGTGGCAAAGGTGCACAGGGTTCCCTGGTGAAAAACAAGTATAATCTGTCCCACATTGAGTCCGGCGCCATTTTCAGGGAGCATATCAAGCAGGGCACTGAACTGGGCCAGAAAGCCAAGGAATACATTGACAAAGGTGAGCTGGTCCCGGACGAGATCACAGTTCCCATGGTCCTGGAGACCCTCAAGAAAGAGGGCGGGGGTGGATGGCTTCTGGACGGTTTCCCCCGCAACGTGGCCCAGGCCAAGATGCTGTGGGATGCCCTGCAGAAAGAGGGCATGAAGCTCAATTATGTCATAGAGGTACAGTTGTCCAGGGATACCGCCAAGAAGAGGATCATGGGCCGCAGGTTGTGTGCCAACGATCCAAATCACCCCAACAATATTTACGTTGATGTCATCAAGCCTGACGGCGACAAGTGCCGGGTTTGCGGAGGCGAACTCAAGACCAGGTCCGATGACCAGGACGAGGCCGCCATAGATAAACGCCACGATATCTATTATGATGCCCAGAACGGCACTCTGGCTGCGGCTTATTTTTTCAAAGATCTGGCAGGCAAGGAAGGTTTCAAGTACATTGAGCTGGACGGCAGCGGCAGCATTGACGAGGTAAGGGATGCGCTTCAGAAACAGCTGGACTAACAGTCCTGCATCTTCTGCGACCCTGCAGGCAAAATAATGAACCATTTTCCATCCGGAAACAAAATCTTTCCGGATGGAAAATGTTTAGAAACCTGCATCCACCCCCTGTTCCCGGCGAAAGCCCCCGGCGGGCTTTCCGCCCTCAACAACGGCCTGATTTAAGGAGCATGTATATGGAGATAAATATCGCCGCCCCCGTGCAGGAACCGCCCCTGGACAGGGCTTACGTGGTCAACATGAGCATCAAGTCTTTCAAGGGCAGAAAGGATGTAGAAGTCCATCTTTTTCGCGGGCACTGGGACCAGCAGGAACTTGAGGCGTATAACTGGTCCATAATCCTCGGAAAATCTCTGCAGGAGATGGAGGCCGGGGAAAGGGACGCGGTGCGGGTAATCATGGAAGCCTTTACCAGGGCAGAACGCGATCGCCTGGTGCAATATCTCCAGTCCCGCTACTCCGGGCGACTCACCTCCATAAACAGCGCCGCCCTGCCTTTTCCCGTGCCCGCAGGGGTGGTTCCCCTGGCGGATATGCCCGAAGATGAGAACCACGGCCGCATCCATCTGGAAAAGGTGCCTCACTACCCCCTGGATTTTTCAGTACAAGGGTTTTACGACTTAAGCGCCCATCCCCCCATTCTGCAGGATGACCAGATCTGAGCCGCGAAACAGGGACGACCATTTTTCAGGTTTTTTCTCAGCTCTGACTCCAAGTCTCAACTGATCCAGGAAAAAAGGTCGGGACACTTCAACTGCACCAAAGCGCAGCATATGCCTGGTAGTCTGCTGGCAATCCATCAGACGAAACCCTCTATGGTGCAAAAAACGGCATAAATATACCAGAGCGGTCTTGGAGGCATCTGGAATCCTGTAAAACATGGATTCTCCAAAAAAAACGCCTCCAAGTGCCACTCCGTATATGCCTCCGGCAAGCCGGCCCTGATGCCAGGCTTCCACGGAATGGGCAAAGCCCAGCCGGTGCAGCCGGATGTAAGCGCTGATCATTTCGGGGACAAGCCAGGTCCCGTACCCGCCGGGCCTGTGAATCCTGGAGCATAGTTCTATGACCGTTTCGAAGGCCTGATCTGAGGTTATAATGAATCTTCCGGCATTGATAACCCTGCGAAGGCTTCTGGGAATGTGGAGGTGCTCAGGAAAAAGCACCAGCCTGGGGTCAGGCGACCACCACAATATTGGTGACCCCGGGCCATACCAGGGGAATATGCCCCTTTTGTAGGCAGCCAGCAATCGGCCGGGAGTGAGATCCCCTCCGACTGCCAGCAACCCGTCCGGACCAGCCTGGCTGGGATGCGGAAATTCCGGATTGCGGGATAGGAAGGTTATGGTCACTTAAGTTTCAGCTGATCATTTTTTTTGTCGTGTTCTACCTTGACCACGGATTTTTTTTGCTGCTGTTCAAATAGAAGTTTTTCCGCCAGGGGGTCTTTGATCTGCTCCTGCACCAGCCTGGCAAGGGGCCTGGCCCCGAATGAGGGGTCATATCCCTTTTCAGCCAGCCAGGATCTGGCCGGTCCCGAGATTTCTACCTGGATTTTTTTACCCTTGAGCTGCTGGTTGAGTTCCTGGATGTTCTTGTCCACCACCTGCTTCATGACATCCTTGCTTAAAGCATTGAAAGGAATAATGGCGTCCAGGCGGTTTCGAAATTCGGGGCTGAACATGTTTTCCACGGCCTTGACACCTTTGGCGGTCAGATCCTCGGAGCTGTCCTGGCCGAAACCGATGCTTGGGGAGCTCATTTCCCTTGCCCCGGCATTGGAGGTCATAAGAAGAGTGACGTGACGAAAATCGGCTTTGCGTCCGCTGTTATCGGTGAGAGTGGCATAGTCCATGATCTGCAGCAGGATATTAAACATATCAGGATGGGCTTTTTCGATCTCGTCCAGGAGCAGGATGCTGTAAGGGTTTTTGCGGATCGCCTCTGTAAGAAGGCCGCCCTGGTCAAATCCCACATAGCCAGGAGGGGCTCCTATGAGTCTGGCGACGGCATGTTTTTCCATATATTCGCTCATGTCAAAACGGATAAAGCTGACCCCCATAACCTGGGCCATCTGTCTGGCAAGCTCTGTTTTGCCCACCCCGGTGGGGCCGATGAGCAGGAAGTTGCCAACGGTCTTGTTTTCCTCCCGCAGACCGGCCCTGGAGCGTTTCACGGCCCTGCTAAGGGCTTGAATGGCCTGGTCCTGGCCGAATATGGCATCTTTGAGCTGTACATCCAGGGTGAATAACTTTTCTTTATCTGAGGAGGAGACCTGCCTGGAAGGAATCTTGGCCATCCTGGAGACCACCTGTTCAATATCCCTGGGAGATATCTGTTTCTTGGTCCTGCCGGCCCCTGAAAGAACGAAAATGGAACCGGCCTCGTCCAGAACGTCAATGGCCTTGTCCGGCAGGTAGCGGTCGTTTATGTATCGTGCCGAAAGATCCACGGCCGCCTTCAGGGCCGAGGGCATGTATCTGACGTGATGGAATTCTTCGTAATATGGCTGCAATCCCTTGAGGATCTCCAGGCTTTCCCCGGTACTTGGTTCCGGCAGTTCAATCTTCTGGAACCTGCGGGAGAGGGCCTTGTCCTTTTCAAAATGGTTCTTGAACTCCTCATAGGTGGTGGAGCCTATACAGCGGACTTCTCCGGAAGCCAGAACCGGCTTCAGGATATTGGAAGCGTCCAGGGAACCACCGCTTGTGGCTCCGGCTCCCACAATAGTATGGATTTCATCAATGAAAAGGATGGCTCCGGAGATGTTCTTTATTTCCTTGATGACCCCCTTGAGCCTGTTTTCAAAGTCCCCCCTGAATTTGGTCCCGGCCAGCAGGGCACCCATGTCCAGAGCAAAAATTTTAGTTTCCACAAAAGGGTCCGGGACTTTTTTTTCCGCGATCTGCAGAGCCAGTCCTTCAGCCATGGCAGTCTTGCCGACCCCGGCGTCACCTACAAAAATGGGGTTGTTTTTTCTGCGCCGCAATAGCACCTGAATTACTCTTTTGAGCTCTTCCTCCCGTCCCACCAGAGGGTCAATGAGTTTTTTTCGTGCCTTTTCAACCAGATCCACTGTATAAAGGGCCAGGAAACTTTTCTCATTTTTCTCCCTGGGCTTGCAGCCGGAACAGGCCGATCCGGGCTTGTCTTTTTCCATACCGTGGGAGATATACTCCAGGATGTCCAGACGGCTCAACCCCTGTGACTGCAGGTAGTAGACAGCAAAGGTCTCTTCTTCTTCAAACATGGCAGCCAGAAGATCTCCGGCCTGTATCATATTCTTTCCGGAGGACTGGATCTGGGAGAGGGCCTTGTGCATAACCCTTTGAACCCCGATGGTCTGGACCACTTCACGGTCCCCAGTGGAGGGCATAATTTCCATGTGGTCGGAGAAAAATCTCTCCAGCTGGTTCTTGAGTTTAAACAGATCCACGCCGCAGTCTGACAAAACCTCCTTGCCCTTGTTGTCCATGAGGTAGGCATAAAGTATATGTTCCAGAGTCAGGTACTCATGGTGACGGACCTTTACTTCACGTATGGCCCTGGCGATTATTCTTTCCAGTTCTTTGCTTAACATTTATACCTCTTCCATAGTGCATTTCAGAGGGTATCCCTCTTTTCTGGCCATGCCGGCAACCATAGCCACTTTTGTCTCAGCCACTTCTCCGGTGTACACCCCGCAGACGCCTATTCCGTTTTTGTGGACACTAAGCATTATCTGCATGGCCTCAGCTTCTGTCTTGTGAAAAACTTTCTGAAGCACGTAAACAACGAATTCCATGGTAGTGTAATCGTCATTGTGCAGCAAAACCTTATAGCGCTTCGGTTCCTTGACCTGTTCTTCCGAGACAGTTCCTGGGGCGGGCAAAGTCTCTGTGAATTCTTTACTCATAGAATGTCAGCTTAATATTTTTTGTGCAAAAGTCAATAAACAACACTTTTAGCCATACAACGAAACTAATCTATGCCTCAAGGGGACTGGCTCTTCCGGCACCCACTTGAAGCTGAAAATCAGGCTCCAAAGGCACAAAAACGCATTCTGTCTTCTGTCAAAAAAACAAGGGCGGGGATCCAGTCCACGGAGGTCAATAAACAGGCTTCGTTGTAGTGTCAGATCCTGTTAGCATATTGCGTGTCTTAAATCAATACTCCACCCTTGCCAGGCAAAGCCCCCGGGCTGGTGCCGTGGCAGGGGCCAGGGTCCTGTCTCTGCTTTGCAGGATCGACGATATATCCGAGGGTGAGAGTCTGTTTCGGCCTGCCTGTACCAGGACGCCTACAATGTTTCTGGCCATCTGCTTCAAAAAACCGCTGGCCCTGATACTGAGCACAAGCTCCTGAGGAAAGGATCCTGTCTGGAAACTGATGTCCAGGATAGTTCTGGTAGTGTCTTTGATCTGTGTACCCTTGTTCATGAAGGAGGTGAAATCATGGGTTCCAAGCAGACGGCCTGCAGCCTCCTTCATGGGCTGGATTTCCAGGTGTCCTGTATTCCATACAAAATTTCTTCGCTGAGGGTAAAAAAAAGCACTGCTGATCCACAGGGTGTAAAAATATTCCTTTGTCAGGGCGCAAAACCTGGCATGAAAGTCTCTGGCCGCTTCCCGGCAATCCACTATCCGTATGTTATGGGGCAAAACAGAGTTCAAAGCCCGCTGCCAGGGGATATGTTCAAAACCCTGCGGTGAATCGAAGTGGGCCACCTGGCCCAGAGCATGTACACCGGCATCAGTCCGTCCGGCACCGTGGATGCGGACATGCTTGCAACAGATGCGGAACATGGCTTTTTCCACCTCCGCCTGGATGGTCAGGCCTTTGTCCTGGATCTGCCACCCCTGGTAGGCTGTGCCGTCATACGCCAGAATAAGCATAAAACGCATTGCCAGTCACCCTTGCTGATTTTTTTGATTTGTATCTGTTTAGCGCTTTGCATGTAGCACGGGGACAGGCTCTTCCGGGACCCGCTTGTCCCAAAAAAAAGAGTCGATTTGAGCACAAAATGATGCTCAAGCGGGTCCCGGAGCTGCCTGTCCCCTGCTTTCCTTTAAAGCGCTGAACAGATACTTTGCTTTAAAGATGTTCTTGTAAGCGCCTCACCCGGGCACGCCCGGGACCGAACCTGTAAGTAATCCACACCTCTCGTTCCCAGGCTGGAGCCTGGGAACGAGAGGTAACCAGGAACGAAGAACCAGGAACCACGAACCGATTTTTACGACCAACATGTTGGTTTGAAATTTGTACTAAGCGCCTAAAGTACCGTCTCAGGGGTCAATGGTGTTGAAATTCATGCCCTGGCTCAGGTTTTTGATGTGCATGGTCTCCTGGATGTCATTGATGGTGGCTGATTTGTTCTTTGACCATGCAGGGGCTAGCAGTTCATTGACGGCAGGATCTCCGGTGATCCTGTGAATCACTATATCAGGGCGCAGGCTGGTCAGGGCTGCAACTGCCCACTGCACGTATTCTTCCCGGCCAAGCGGCGTGTAATGCCCCTGCATCCACCAGCGGGCCAGGGGGGTATTTTTGCAGACATACAGGTTGTGGAGCTTGATCCCCTGTACCGGGAGGCGGTTGACAAAGTCTATTGTATTCAAAAAAATCTGCAGGTTTTCACCGGGAAGACCTGC
The DNA here is from genome assembly GCA_003563255.1 of Desulfonatronospira sp. Lineage (GTDB taxonomy): Bacteria > Desulfobacterota > Desulfovibrionia > Desulfovibrionales > Desulfonatronovibrionaceae > Desulfonatronospira. Next base: position 7,115 of record PWSL01000040.1, read on the forward strand.
TATGATGTGTGCGCAGACCTTGAGCCCCTGTTCCCGGGCCAGTCCGCAGGCATACTCAAAGTCCAGGGGAGTATGTCCCCTGTTTATGAGCTTAAGGGTGTCCCGGCTACAGCTTTGAAGGCCCAGTTCAAGCCAAATCTCCCGGGCGGGGAACTCGGCCAGGATACTGATTTTCTCTCTGTCAAGGCAGTCAGGCCTGGTGCCCACGCACAACACCTCAACTCCAGGCAGAAACTCAAGTTGCTGAAGAGTCAGTTCAAGCTGTGACTTTGGGCCGTATGTGTTGCTGTAAGACTGCAGGTATGCTGCAAAAACAAGATTTTTGTGCCTGGCCAGATATTTATCCCTCAGGTAAAGATACTGCTCTTTCAGGCCCATTCCCCCGGCGTAAAGCCCGGTACCGGATCCACTGGGATTGCAGAAAATGCAGCCGTTTCTGGAAAGGGTTCCATCCCGGTTGGGGCAGTCAAAACCGGCATCCAGAGGGATTTTCTGTACTCTGGTGTTAAAAATTTTTTTCCAGTAGTCTGACAACGTGTTGTAATATTTCATACTCGAAAAAACGCAGGACTGTCATATTGCCTGTTGTGTTGAATTCTGGTAATATTTCTGTTTGAGCATGTGCTAAAATATTGAATTGACGGTTTTCATCCCTAATGTATCTGTTTAGCGCTTTGCATGTGGCACGGGGAAGAGCCAGTCACCGTTCCACATGCATAGCGCTGAGCAGGTACAGAAAAATGCAATAAATCCACAGTGTTGTACGAGAATGCTTGGCTGTCCAGCTGCCGGTAAAAGAGTGCAAACAGTTTCCTGTCATAAAACCCGGCAGAGCTGGTGGAATGAGACTACTGCAAATTTTTTTGAATATATTTTGAATATATTAAGTCCATAAACTCCTGGGGTCAATTCCGGCTCCAGAAACAGGCTGCTCCCAATATTTTGCTTGCCAACAACCTTAAATCCCGGATACGTGAAACTGAAAAGCTGTATCGGGCATATATCTGAGCGGAGATAAGTATGACGAGAATTCTGGACCGAATGTTCGGTGCTGTATCCAACGACCTGGCTATAGATCTGGGGACGGCCAATACCTGTGTTTATGTTAAAGGCAAAGGAATTGTCCTGCGTGAACCATCTGTGGTTGCGGTGAAAAGGGATTTGCGCGGAAATCACAAAGTTCTGGCTGTGGGCATGGAAGCCAAGAGAATGCTGGGGCGTACCCCGGGCAATATTACGGCTATCAGACCCATGAAAGACGGTGTAATAGCTGATTTCGAAGTGACCGAGGCCATGCTCAGGCATTTTATAAGCAAGGTTCATAACAGCAGGCGTCTGGTCAGGCCGCGCATAATCATCTGCGTACCTACGGGCATTACCCAGGTTGAAAAAAGGGCTGTTAAAGAGTCAGCCCAGAGTGCCGGGGCCAGGGAAGTTTATCTCATCGAAGAACCCATGGCCGCGGCCATAGGTGCCAATCTGCCCATAACCGAACCAACTTCAAATATGATAGTAGACATCGGTGGAGGAACAACAGAGGTGGCTGTGATATCCCTGTCCGGAATTGTGTACAGCAAGTCCGTCCGGGTGGGGGGGGACAAGATGGATGACTCCATCAAACACCATGTCAAGCGCAAATACAACATGCTCATAGGGGAAAGCAATGCTGAAATCATCAAAAATACCATTGCTTCGGCATACCCCCTGGATGACGAGCAACAGATGGTGGTCAAGGGCAGAGACCTGGTATCCGGCATCCCCCAGAATATCACCATCACCTCTGAAGAGGTGCGCAGAGCCATCTCAGAACAGGTGGAAAGCATTGTTCAGGCGGTGCGGATCGCCCTGGAACAGACACCTCCTGAGCTTGCTTCCGACATTGTCGACCGCGGGATCGTTTTAACCGGGGGCGGCGCTTTGCTCAAGGGACTTGACAGGCTGCTCATGGACGAAACCGCTCTGCCCATAACGGTCATAGACGATCCCCTTTCCACTGTGGCTCTGGGGTCGGGCAAGGTCCTGGACAACCTGGATGTACTCAAGGAGGTAACCATAGATTAACCTGGAAGTGACAACCAAAAAAGCAATCGGCGTATTCATGATATTTGTGGCCCTTTACCTGGGCCTATATACCTGGAACGCCCGCACAGGGATACTGGACCGTCTGGCTGCAAATACAGGTCTGGAGGTAGTGGGTTGGGTCATTAAGCCGGGGGTCCGTTTACATTCCATAGCCGAGGAATTCTGGGACAGATACGTGTACCTTATGGATGTGCACCAGGAAAACAAAAAGCTCCGGGAGGAAGTGGATAAGCTCAGGGTGAAGGTGGCGGCCAAATCTGAAATGGCTGCCTTTGCAAGACGCATGGAAGAGCTCCTGGAATTCACCCCTCCTCCAGGATGGACCAGCAGAGGATTACGGGTAGTGGCCCATAATTATGGCCCCCTGGGGGTACTGGAGTCCATTATCGTGGACAAAGGCAGACTGCAGGGCTTAAGCCCCAACATGCCGGTGGTGACTCCGGAAGGGGTTCTAGGCAGGACATTTAAAACAGGCCTCAATTTTTCTACAATACTGCTGGTTACAGACCCCAACAGCCGGATACCGGTTTTGAGTTCCACTTCCAGGACTCCCGGGATAGTCGCCGGTCAGGGACGCGGCAAGCCCCTGACAGTAGAATATGTGCATCTTAATGCGCCTCTGCAGAAAGGGGAATACCTCATGACTTCAGGCACAGCCGGGATATATCCCAAGGGCTTGCCTGTAGCCAGGGTAAACAGTGTGGAGAGGTCCGAGATACGTCTTTTTCAGCTCGTGGAGGCTGAAAAACTGGTCTCGGTCATGGACAGGGAAGAAGTGCTGGTTTTAGATAATATCACAAAGTTAAGAACTGATTATCTGGGCTTCGATGGTATCATCTGGGATTTTTCAGAAGGTGATGACTCTCTCGAATACTGGTGAGCCCGGGTTTCAGCAGGCATTCCATAAAAGGGAAGGGGTTCTGTTTAAGCACATAGCCTTCTGGGCTGCATTCACCATTTTGGGTATCTGGGGGCAGTATTTCATGCCGGGCATGGATTTCTTCTCCCCTGGACTGGTGGTGCTTGTACAGTCTGGTTACTACAGTACAGCCCTGTGGATGGGGTTATTATGGATGCTTTTGCTGGAAGGTTCAGGCAATCTGGCCTTTGGAACGGTCATCCTTTACTATTCAGGTCTCTTGGCGGCTTATTTTTCGGCCAGTGCCTTTTTTGAAGCCAAAAACCTTTTGTTCATGGCCATTTTATACCTGTTTTTATCGGTGCTCAAAAAGGTCCTTATCCAGGTCATGGCCGGTATGCAGGGATTAGGTCAGTCTGTTGATTTTGCCCTGGAGCCGGTGCTTGTTCAGTTTGTCTTGTATTTTTTACTCTGGTGTATAACTTTTTATGTTTTTCATAAGTGTTTGATGCATGAGCCTGTTCGAGGAAAAAAGTCTGCTGCGTGAAAGACTGGGGTACAATTTTTTATTATTCCTGGTTGTGGCTCTTTTCTGTATTTTTGCAGTCCGCCTGTGGTATCTGCAGGTATACAAGGCGGAATTTTTTTTTCAGAAGGCTCAGGAAAACGTTCAGCGCAGGCAACTGGTCTATGCCCCCAGGGGGCTGTTTATGGATCGCGAAGGCAGGTTATTGGCCGTCAACGAACCTTCATACAGCCTGGCCATTGTGCGGGAGGATACACCTGACATAGAGCGTACCCTGAAACAGATCAGCAGATGGGCCAACATCCCTCTGGAGCAGCTGCAATTTGAGTTTGAGCGCGGTCGCAATATGGTCAGATCTTTTGAAAAGCAGGTTCTGGTATCCAACCTGACTTTTGAGCTTTTGACTGTTGTTGAAACTGAACTGCCTTACTGGCCGGGGGTCAAGATTGTGGTGCAACCCAGGAGAAAATATCTGCAGGGGGAAGTGCTTGCCCACGTGCTGGGTTATGTGGCACAGGCCAACCAGGAAGAGCTTAACCGGGATCCCGGGCTTCGTCTTGGGGATAATATCGGTAAACACGGTCTGGAACTTACCATGGAGCAGACCGTTCGCGGCATCAAGGGGCGTAAACTGCAGGAAGTGGACGCAGCAGGCAGAGTGCTGCGTGAAAAAATGCTGGAAGAACCCAGGTCCGGACAGAATGTACAACTAAGCATTGATCTGAAACTTCAAGAACATATTCACTCCGCAATGCAGGGAATAACCGGAGCGGTGGTGGTACTGGATGCGGATACCGGGCAGGTCAGGGCCATGGTGAGCACCCCGGCTTATGACAATAACAAATTTGTCTTCGGTATATCCCACGCTGACTGGAATGAGCTTATCGAAAACCCGCATCGACCACTGCGCAACAGGACCATCCAGAACGCCTACCCTCCGGGCTCGGTTTTCAAGCCCGTCATGGCCGCCCTGGGCCTGGAAGAGGGTTTTGATCCGGAAGAAGAAATTTTCTGCAGGGCCCGCTACAGGCTGGGAAACCGTGTATTCAGGTGCTGGCATCCTCATGGACATGTCAACATGAATAAATCTCTGGTTCAATCATGTGACACATATTATTACAAACTGGCCCGCAAGCTGGGTGTGGACAAGATGAGTCCATTTGCAAAGGCCAGTGGCTTAGGCCGGCCTACCGGCATTGACCTTCCCCACGAAAGAAGCGGCATTATCCCGGACAGGACCTGGAAACTACATAATATGGGCGAGGCCTGGAGAGGGGGAGACAACCTGAACATGGTCATAGGTCAGGGCTTTGTGCAGACCACACCCCTCCAGATGGCAGTTGTTACCGCAGCCATGGTTAATGGAGGCATACTTTACAGGCCGAGCCTGATCCTGGACGAAAAGAGGCTGGATCCTGAAGCCCTTCCATGGCAGGAGGAAACCCTTGATTTTATTTACCAGGCCATGGTGGATACTGTGGAAAAGGAGCGCGGGACAGCCAGAAGACTCAGGACCAGGGATGTGATTGTGGGAGGCAAGACCGGTACCTCCCAGGTGGTGCGTCTTCTACCGGAACATGCCGAAGACGATCCGGAAGCGGTGGACTACTGGCTCAGGCATCACGGCTGGATGATCAGTTTTGCCCTCAAGGGAGAAAAAAGATATGCAGTCGCCGCGCTGGTTGAGCATGGTGGTTCCGGAAGCCGGGCAGCTGGTCCTGTGGTCAGGACCATTTACGACTATATTTTTTCCGTGGATAATCAAACCGGGCAGGTGATGCAGTGATAGACAGGCAGCTTGTCCTGCATATAAACTGGTATCTTCTGGGGCTTACTGTCCTTTTGTTCGCAGCAGGAGTGCTCAACCTTTACTCAGCCAGCGCCTTTCGTCTGAGCGAAGGCACAACCCTGAACAATTTTTACAGCAGACAGCTGGTCTGGGGTTGTGCAGGGCTGCTGGCCATGCTGCTGTTTATGATCATAGATTACAGGCATTTCCGGTTTCTTTCATGGTATATCTACATTGTTTCCCTGGTTTTGCTTGCCTGCGTTTTTTTCTGGGGGGTTTCTATTTACGGAGCGCAGAGGTGGCTGAGCCTGGGGTTTGTAAGCTTTCAGCCCAGCGAACTGGTGAAAGTCGGAGTTATTATTCTTACGGCCCATGTGCTGTCCAACAATGAACACCCCCTTAAACTCAAGGATCTCATCAAGGTCCTTATCATAGCCATCATCCCGGTGGTAATTGTGGCCAGGCAGCCTGACCTGGGCTCAGCCCTGGTCATACTCTTTATTCTTGGTGGCATTATTGTTTATCAGGGTATAGATAGAAAGATTGTAAAAATTTTACTGGTGCTTCTGCCCATGCTGGCTCCATTATTCTGGTTTCTGCTGCAGGATTATCAGAAAACCAGGCTCCTGAGCTTTATCAACCCTGCTCAGGATCCGCTGGGTTCAGGCTACCATGTGATACAGTCTCAAATAGCCGTAGGCTCAGGAGGATTCTGGGGCAAGGGATTTATGGAAGGCACCCAGAGCCAGCTCAGGTTTCTTCCGGAAAAACATACGGATTTTGCTTTTTCAGTTTTTGGTGAAGAGTGGGGTTTTTTGGGTGCCCTGGTGCTTCTAATTATTTTCTGCGCCTTTTTGTATCAGGTGCTGTCTGCTTCTCAGGAGGCCAAGGACCGGTTCGGCTCTCTTCTGTGCGTAGGAGTTTTTTTTTATTTTTTTCTTCAGATAATGGTTAACATGGGGATGGTCCTGGGCTTATTGCCGGTAGTGGGCATCCCTTTGCCGTTTATCAGCTATGGAGGTACATCGGCTATGGTGAATTTTATAATGGTCGGGCTGGTAATCAATGTTTCCATGCGTCGATACTTGTTCAAGAGCTGAAATATTATGTTTAAATTATTTAAACCTGCTGATAAAGCTAAAGGAGCGGCAATGGGCAAAGACGAGATCAATGCTTTTATGGGGGCAGGCACCTCCTACAAAGGCAGGCTGGCATTCAAGGGAACGGTGAGGCTTGACGGTGAATTCGAGGGTGAGATTGATTCCGAAGGCACTCTTATCGTGGGCCAGGATGCTATGGTAAAGGGTACTGTAACTGTTGGGCAACTGGCCCTGAGTGGTACCCTGGAGGGTGATGTAAGGGCTCAGAGCAAGATCACGCTTTATAAGCAGGCTAATATAAACGGGATCATCAACACTCCCATCCTGATGGTGGAAGAGGGTGCTGTAATCAAAGGCGAAATCAACATGGATGGTAACAAAGATGAACTAAAAAGACAGGGAGAGGGAGATTTGCAGGCGGAGGAAGAGGTCTAGTTTTTTGATCAGGGGGTTATGGATTGAAGGATGATTTGGGTCAGGGGAGATATAATTATCAGCAACTGGAAAGAAAGTCTTTCGGGAAGGAAACCAGCCAGTAGTTCCTGGCGGATCAAAAAGTTATGATCTTGCCGGCAAGGTGAAGGGCCATAAAAAATTCATTTATTCAGAAACTTTGAAAACCATGTGAAAATTTGCGCGAATTGCAAAATTTTTATTCAGATCATTTCACCTTCAGTCTAGGGCTGAAGTGTTTTAAAACCTTATATTACAGGTGATTGGCTGAAATTTTCCCCCCGGGGAAAAAAAGGAAAAAGCCTTTGACACCAGCTTGCAAATTGGCTAAAGGAATTAAGAAATTTGACAGGCAAAGCCAGCTTTGAACAAAAATTCACATTCTCCGGAGGGCCTATGATTGAACTAAATGTCACCTTTTTTATCCAACTGGTCAATTTTTTTATTGTCCTGTTGCTGCTTAACCTGATTCTGTATAAGCCGATTAGAGGTATGCTTCGAAAACGTGCTGAAATCATGAGTCAGAAGGTCGCAGATGTCGAAAGCTTCAATTCCAGAGCGGATGAAAAGCTTCAAACCTATGAAAAGGAGTTGGAGAAGGCGCGGTTGAAAGCCCAGGAACTCAGACAGGAAAAAAAGAACGAGGGTCTGGATAGGGAAAAGCAGGTTGTGCAGTCCGCTTCAGAGGAGGCAGCCTCTATTCTGCAGTCTGCCCGGGAAAAGGCGATTAAGGACAAGGAGAGCGCTTTGACTGCGCTTAAGAAGCAGGTGGATAAGTTTGCAGGCAAGGCTACAGATAAAATCTTGGGCAAGGCCTAAATTTTTAAAGGGGGGCTTACGCGGTGAACACTAAAACAAAGTTACTGATTCTGGGGGCTGTACTGCTGGTGGCTGCGATATTCAATCTGGCTGATCCCCTGAGTCTTCCCGAAGATGCCAGGGATCAGATCTGGAGAGTGATAAACTTCATCATCTTTTTGACTGTCATCTATTATGCAGGCGGCAAAAAGATCTTTGAGTTTTTCCCCAGCCGCAGCAACGAAATTGAAACAGAGTTAAAGGATCTGGAGACCCGACGCAAGGAGGCCGAGCAGAAGCTGCAGGATGTTGAAGAAAGTATATCCAACCTTGAACAGGAAAGGGCCCAGATACTCGAGCAAGCCAAGTCCCAGGGCGAGACCCTGAAGGAGCAGATAGTCGCCAAGGCCGAAGCCCAGGCGGCTCAAATCAAAGAGCAGGCCAGTGTTTCCGCCCAGCAGGAAGCCAAGCTGGCCCTGCAGGAAATCCGTGCAGAAATGGCCGAAAAGGTGGTTCAGTCCACAGAGGCCATGATCAAGAAAAAGTTGAAGGCCGAGGACCACAAGGCTCTGATTAATGACAGCTTAACAAGGGTGGTGCTAAATTGATAGGTAATATTGTAGCCAGGAGATATGCCCGAGCCCTTTTCGCCCTGGGGCACAAGCAGGGTGAAAAGGAGCTGAAGGCTTACGGTGACGATTTGGCCAAAATTGCGGATGTCCTGGAGGGCTCACCAGAGTTGTACAGGATTTTTCGCAATCCTGTTATCAGCGTGTCCGAGAAAAAGGGGATCTTGAACAAGGTCCTGGATAAGCTGAACCCCAGTAAAACCATTTCCAACTTTTGCCAGCTGCTCGCTGACAAGGGCAGGCTGGATCATCTCACAGAGATACAGGTCTATTATGCCAAGCTTCTGGATGACTACCAGGGTGTCCTGCGTGGAGAGATAGTCACCGCCATCAAACTGGCTGAAAATCTCAAACAGGATATTCTGGGCAAACTCGAAAAACAGACCGGAAAGCAAATTGTTCTGGATTACAAGGTTGATCCCGAAATTGTCGGCGGACTGGTCTTACAGGTCGGGGACAAGGTGCTGGATGCCAGTATAAAGGCGCAACTGCAAATTCTGAAAGAAAACATCAAAAGGGGTGAGTAGGGCTATGCAAATAAAAGCAGAAGAAATCAGCCAGATTATTGAAGGTCAGATCAAGGATTACGAAAAGCGTGTAGAAATGAGCGAGACCGGAGTGGTCCTGTCCGTGGGCGACGGCATAGCCCGTGTCTATGGGGTGGAAAAGGCCCAGTCCCTGGAGATGCTCGAGTTTCCGGGAGGTGTTATGGGCCTGGCTCTCAACCTGGAGGAAGACAACGTCGGTTGTGCTCTTTTAGGGGAGGACGTTCATATCAAGGAGGGTGATCTGGTCAAAAGGACCGGCCGTATCGCCTCGGTACCGGTGGGCGAAGCAGTTGAAGGCCGGGTTATTGACCCTGTGGGCAATCCCCTGGACGGCCTGGGACCTATTGAAACCAAGGAAACCAGAAATGTTGAGGTTATTGCACCAGGAGTGGTTGTACGCAAGCCTGTTCATGAGCCCATGTATACCGGTCTCAAGGCCATCGATGCCATGACCCCGGTCGGACGTGGACAGCGCGAACTCATCATCGGCGACCGCCAGATCGGCAAGACGGCTATTTGCATTGATGCCATCCTGGCCCAGAAAGAAACGGACATCCATTGCATCTATGTTGCCATCGGCCAGAAAAAATCCACTGTCGCCCAGGTGGTGGATACTTTGAAACAGTACGGCGCCATGGACTATACTACAGTTATCTCCGCCACAGCTTCCGAGCCTGCACCCATGCAGTACATTGCCGCCTATGCCGGCTGCACCATGGGCGAATATTTCAGGGACAAGGGTCAGCATGCGCTGATCATGTATGACGACCTGTCCAAGCATGCTGTGGCTTACCGCCAGATGTCCCTGCTCTTGAGGCGCCCTCCCGGACGAGAGGCTTATCCAGGCGACGTTTTTTACCTGCACTCCAGGCTGCTGGAAAGGGCGGCCAAAATGGGCGATAAACTAGGCAGCGGATCATTGACAGCACTGCCCATCATCGAGACCCAGGCCGGAGACGTTTCCGCCTACATCCCCACCAACGTCATCTCTATCACCGATGGTCAGATCTATCTTGAGCCCGGCCTTTTCTACGCAGGTGTCAGGCCGGCCATCAACGTGGGACTTTCGGTATCCCGGGTAGGTGGTGCCGCCCAGATCAAGGCGGTGAAGAAGGTTGCTGGTACACTGCGTCTGGACCTGGCCCAGTACAGGGAACTGGCTGCTTTCGCCCAGTTCGGTTCCGAGCTTGATGCGGCAACCCAGAAGCGCCTGACCAGAGGTGAGAGGCTTGTGGAACTTCTCAAACAGCCCCAGTATAAGCCCATGCCTGCTGAAGAACAGGTTGTTTCTCAGTTCTGCGGTGCCCGTGGGTACCTGGATGATCTGCCCGTTGAGCAGGTCAGCAAATTTGAATCCGAACTTCTGGAATTTTTCAAGAGTCAAAAGCCTGAAATACTAAAGGAGATCAAAGATACAGGAGACATCAGCAGCGAGCTGGACAGCAAGATGACAGCTGCCATGGATGAGTTCAAAAAGACTTTTAAGGCTTAAAGCGGGAGAGATAAATGGCATCATTCAGGGAGATCCAAAGAAAAATCGGCGCGGTCAAAAAGACCAAGCAGATAACCAAGGCCATGAATATGGTGGCCTCGGCTAAACTGCGCGGTGCTCAGGACCGTATAGAGCGCTTCAAACCTTACGCCGAGAAATACTATGAAATCCTTTCCGATCTTTCCGCAAGGGTGGATCCCGGCATTCATCCTTTGCTGGAGCAGAGAGATGAGGTCAAAAGCGTGGGCATCATCCTGGTTACCTCGGATAAAGGTCTTTGCGGAGCATTCAACAGCAATCTGATCAACACATGCACAAAACTGGCTAAAGAAAAAGCCGACCAAGGCAAAGAGATCAAACTGTTCTGTGTAGGCAAGAAGTGCTATGATTTTTTCCGCAGGAGGAAATTCAATATTCTGGAAGCCTATCCGGAAGTCATGGGCAGTTTTGATTTTCAGCTGGCCAACGATATCGGTACGAAAGTCATCAACAGCTATCTGGAACAGGAAATGGATGAAGTTCAGCTGGTTTATGGAGAATTTTATTCCATGGTCAAACAGGTCCCGCGAACTTCCCAGGTCCTTCCTGTGGTCCAGGCTGAAGATACGGGCGAAGGTCCTCAGAGCGAGTACCTATTTGAGCCCTCTGTCGAGGGCCTGCTGGCCGAGATTCTGCCCAGGTACATCAAGGTTCAGGTCTATAGGGGACTGCTGGACACGTCCTGCAGCGAGCATGCAGCCAGGATGACGGCCATGGACAACGCCACCAGGAACTGCGACGAAATGGTGGAGAAATTGACCCTGGCCTACAACAAGGCCAGACAGGCAGCGATTACATCCGAACTTATGGATATAGTCGGCGGTGCTGAAGCACTAAGATAAAATAAGCATTACAGGGAGCATTAAAACATGAGTGCACAAAATATCGGCAAAATTGTACAGGTCATCGGGAATGTCGTGGATTTTGAGTTCCCGGAGGGCAAACTTCCAAGCATTATGAACGCTGTTTATCTCAGCAATCCCACCATCTCCGATGAAAAGGACAATCTGGTGCTGGAAGTGGCCCAGCACCTGGGCAACAATGTGGTCCGTACCATTGCCATGGACGCCACAGACGGGCTCTCCAGGGGTATGGAAGGAAGGGATTCTGGAGACCCACTTAGGGTGCCCGTGGGAAAACCGACTCTTGGAAGGATCATGAACGTGGTTGGACGCCCAGTGGATGATAAGGGACCGATCCAGGCCGAACATTATTACCCCATCCACAGGCCTGCTCCCTCATTCGTTGAGCAGAGCACAACCATTGAACTTCTGGAGACCGGGGTAAAGGTTATCGATTTGATCATCCCCTTTCCCAAGGGCGGGAAGATGGGCATGTTCGGCGGTGCAGGAGTGGGCAAGACAGTTGTACTCATGGAGATGATCAACAACATCGCTAAACAGCACGGTGGTATCTCGGTTTTCGCCGGGGTAGGCGAACGGACCCGGGAAGGAAACGACCTGTATCTGGAAATGATCGAGGCCGGGGTTATAGACAAGGCTGCTCTTATCTACGGCCAGATGACCGAACCTCCCGGCGCCAGGGCCAGAGTAGGACTGACCGCTCTGACAGCTGCGGAATATTACCGGGACGAGGAAAACCAGGACGTGCTGCTGTTTATTGATAACATTTTCCGTTTCACCCAGGCCAACCAGGAAGTGTCTGCATTGCTTGGACGCATGCCTTCTGCTGTGGGTTACCAGCCGACTTTGGCTACTGACCTGGGTGCACTGCAGGAGAGGATCACTTCAACGGACAAGGGTTCAGTCACATCAGTGCAGGCGATTTACGTACCCGCCGACGACCTGACAGACCCTGCTCCGGCCACTACTTTTGCTCACCTGGACGGCAGTATCGTTCTTTCCAGGCCAATTGCCGAGCTCGGCATCTATCCTGCAGTGGATCCTCTTGACTCCACATCCAGGATACTTGACCCCAACGTGCTGTCCCACGAACACTATTCTGTAGCCCGTGAAGTGCAGATGACTCTGCAGAAGTACAAGGATCTGCAGGATATTATTGCCATTCTGGGGATGGAAGAGCTGTCTGAAGAGGACAAACTAACTGTTTCCAGAGCCAGAAAGGTACAGCGTTTTCTGTCTCAGCCTTTCCACGTGGCAGAAACATTTACAGGGAAGGCCGGGCGTTATGTCAAGCTTGAAGACACAATTCGCGGTTTTAGAGAAATACTGGACGGCAAGCACGATGAAATTCCAGAAGGCGCTTTCTACATGGTGGGCTCCATTGACGAAGCACTGGAAAAGGCTAAGGAGTTTTAACCTGACAGGACTGTCCAAATCTGTTCACCGGCTGGATGGCTGCGCCGCGCACCGGGATATGATGAATTTATCCACCCTGCGCGGCGCACTGAAGTCCTCCTAGGTATAAGTTCATGGTTTTTCAGTGCAACATCTGAAAAAAGTACGGAAACAGCCTGTGCGTATGTCGAACTGAAAAACACTGTACAGATACCATCCGAGGAATTTTACATCGGTCAGCCCGGAAAAGCGCAGTAAACACTGCCGGGCGACAGGATATATTCAACAGTCTGCGGGATACAAGGTGATAATATGGCTAATCTGATAAAATTGGAAATCGTCACGCCGGACAGAAATCTGATGAGCGAAGATGTGGAATATGTCGGCGCTCCAGGCGTCAGCGGTGAATTTGGAGTATTGCATAACCATACTCCTTTTCTGACTGCTCTGAGCATAGGAAGCCTTTTTTACAAAAAAGAGGGACGCAAATACTATGTATTTGTTTCTGGAGGCTTTACAGAAGTAACTCCGACCAAGGTGTCCATCCTGGCTGAAGTGGCTGAAAAAGCCGAAGAAATAAGCCTGGAAAGGGCTCGAAAAGCCAGGGAAAGAGCTGAGCAGCGTCTGCAGCAGGAAAAAGAACAAATCGACTACGCCAGGGCCAAGTCAGCCATGGCCAGGGCCATGTACAGGCTTAAGTGCAGGGATGAAGCGGTAAGCGCAGGCACCTGCAGCATGTAAATATTTGCCTTGCAGGGTATTTTATAACCCCGCACCTGCTCTAGCTACGCGGTTCAGAAATACAGCCACCCTTTGGAGGATGTATTTTCAGTGCAAATGGGCATATGGACCGGAAAACCCGTAGTTACAGCAGGTGCGGGGTTTTTTTGTGCTCTGCTAATCACATGGCTTACTGCCTGAGCTCAGGTTCGCAGGCCTCGTGCCTGCGGGTCGGCCTCCTGCCGGGTGAGCATACGGCTCCGAGAGGGAATGTCTCTCCCAGCTCGTATCTGTTTAGCGCTTTTAAGGAAAGCAGTGGTCAGGCTCTTTCGGGCTCCACTTGAGCATCATTTTATGCTCAGAATGACTCATTTCCGGGACAGGTGCGTCCCGGAAGAGCCAGTCCCCGTACCACCTGCAAAGCGCTAAACAGATACCCCATCACTTGTTTTTGTTCTAGACATAAAGGGGGGTATGATTTAAGTTGTCTCAAGCTTCACTGATGATTAATCTAATAAAAATTATCACTACTTTAGGCGCTTAGCACAAATTTCAAACAAACATGTTGGTCGTTAAAATCGGTTCGTGGTTCCTGGTTCTTCGTTCCTGGTTACCTCTTGTTCCCAGGCTGGAGCCTGGGAACAAGAAAAGAAA